>JAFLSF010000069.1 GCA_022511045.1 Prevotella sp. | reverse complement strand
AGGAGTATACAGGTTGTATATGCCGTGTATACAAGTTGTATTCCAGGCGTATACACCTTGTATACGCACGAGAGACAAGGGGTATACAATAGGCACAGTAGTGGTGGGGCGTACTTTCGTGGCTGATGAAGATACGGTTTATCGCCGATGAAAGCACGATTCGTTGGCAACGAGCAAATTGATGGCTACTTTCTGCGTTTCGGCATCACTCGTTCCTCAATGGTTTGGAAAATGATGAAGAGCACGGGAACGATGAACAGCAGGGCAACGGTGCCTACCAGCATGCCGCCAATGGTGCCCACGCCCAAAGAACGATTGCCATTGGCTCCCACGCCCGTAGCCAGTGCCAAAGGCAGCAGTCCGAAGACCATAGTGAGGGAGGTCATGAGGATAGGACGCAGACGAACGGCGGCGGCACTGAGGGCGGCACGCGAGATGGTCATGCCTTGGCGGCGGCGCTCAGAGGCATACTCGGTGAGCAGGATGGCTGTCTTAGCCAGAAGGCCAATGAGCATGATGAGACCTGTCTGCATATAAATGTTGTTCTCCAGCCCCCACATGTGTGCAAAGATGAACGAGCCAGCCAAGCCAAACGGCACGCTGAGGATGACGGCCATTGGGATGAACAGGCTCTCGTAGAGGGCACATAGTATCAGATAGATGAAGACGATACAGAGGACGAAGACTACGGTGGTGGTGTTCTGGGCAGAGTCTTCTTCGCGTGTCATACCGCCAAACTCATAGCCATAGCCTTCTGGCAACTCGCTGGCTGCCACTTCGCGGATGGCACGAATGGCCTGACCCGTGCTATAGCCGTCGGCAGGAGTTCCATTGACGGAGATACTTGGGAAGAGATTGAAGCGGGAGAGCGTCTCGGAGCCGTAGATACGTGTCAGCGTAAGATATTGGCCGATGGGTGACATCTGGCCATCGGCGTTCTTGACGAAGATGTTGTTTAGCGATTGCTCGTCAAGTCGGTATTCGGGTGCAGCCTGTACCATAACACGGTAGAGCTTGGTGAAGCGCACAAAATTGCTGGCATAATTACCACCCACATAGCCACCCAATGCCGCTAACACATCGCTTGGCGACACACCATGCCGCTTGCAAAGAGCGGCATCAACATCCACGCGGTATTGCGGGTACTTCAGCGAGAAATTGGTGTAGGCACGTCCTATCTCGGGGCGTTCGTTCAGCGCCTGAATGAGGCGGTTGGTGTAGGTGAGTAAGTCGTTGATAGTGCCGCCCTTCTTGTCTTGCACATACATTTCGAAACCACTGATACGGCCAAAGCCCGGCAGCATGGCTTGGGTATTAACTTGAATCTTAGCATTGGCAATATCAGCAGTGCGGCGGTAAATCTCCTCTACAACGCTCTGGACATCATCGCCCTTAGCGGTGCGCTCGCCCCACTTCTTCAACTTCAACGTAAAGTTTCCGTTAGAGGCTGACTGGTCGAAGCCCACACTATTGCCCGCCACCATAGAGTAGGTGCGCACTTGCGGCAGGTCTTTAATGCGCTGCTCTACTTGTCGCATAATAGCATAGGTCTGCTGGAGGGTAGAACCTGGCGAGGCCTGTATATTGATATAGATAGTACCCATGTCCTCGTTGGGAACCAGTCCCGTCTTGGTAGATTTCATCAACCAACCTAAACCACCTACGGCAACAACAACCAATGCACATGCCAACCACTTGCGTCGGAAGAACCCAGAAAGGGCATGCCTATACTTGCGGACAAGGGCGGTAAACGCGGTATTAAAGACTATGTGGAACCGAGAGGAGAACGAAAGGCCAGCCTTTTGTTCTGAAGATAGCATTATACCGTTCCCTTTGCTTCCCTTATGCGGGGTCATAATCAGTGCGCAAAGTGCTGGCGAGAGGGTCATGGCATTGAGTAGCGAGATGGCTACAGCAATGGCCATCGTAATGCCAAACTGGGTATAGAAAGTGCCTGTAACTCCCGTAATGAACGAAACAGGAACGAAGACGGCCATGAAAACCAGCGTTGTGGTGACCAATGCTGATGTAATGCCACCCATAGCCTTAATGGTAGCATCGTAGGGAGAGGTGTAACCCTCGTCAAACTTTGCTTGTACAGCCTCAACCACGACAATGGCATCGTCCACAACAGTACCGATAACCAGCACCAGAGCAAAGAGTGTCAGCATGTTAAGCGAGAAACCAATAGCATAGATAGCTCCCAACGTACCGATGAGAGACACGACTATCGCCATAGCAGGAATGAATGTCGAGCGGAAATTCTGCAAGAAAAGGTAGACCACAAGTATGACTAACACCAAAGCCTCAAGCAACGTTCTGACGACACTGGTAATAGAAGCGTCGAGGAAGTCTTTCTTCGACTCCAAATCCTCAATGACAACGCCAGGCGGCAGACTTTGACGGATTTCCTCCACCTCACGGTCTATCTGCATGATAATCTCGTTGGCATTAGAGCCGCTGGTCTGATTGATGGATATGTTCACCCCTGGATGGCCATTGGTTTCCCCTATAAAGTCGTAACTCTGGGGGCCCAGCTCCACACGCGCCACGTCGCCTATTCGCAAGACATTGCCATCCGGAAGAGAGCGAATGACCATCTGGCGGTAATCGCTTTCCTCTTCATAGCGGCCTCGATACTTTAGCACATATTGAAAGGTGTTCTTTGAGTCTTGTCCAAGCGTTCCCGTTGCTACCTCAACATTCTGCTCGTCAAGCACCTTAGTAATATCGGCGGGCGTCAGTCCGTAGGCAGCCATCTTCTGAGGATTCAGCCAGATGCGCATACTATAGTCGGCACCCATGACGTTTACTTCACCAACTCCAGGAATACGGCTTAGGCGCGGCTCGATGTTAATCTTGGTATAGTTGGCCAGAAAAGTAGGGTTGAAAGAGTCATCTGGGCTGTAGAGCGTCAGTTGTTTGATGTTGCTGGTTTGGCGTTTGCGCACCGTCAATCCGCCCTTCACCACATCGCTTGGCAGTCTTCCCTGCACCGTTGCGGCACGGTTCTGCACGTTAACCATTGCCATATCAGGGTCTGTACCCTGACGAAAAAAGACGCTGATGGAAGCGCGGCCCGTATTTGAGGCACTACTGGACATATACATCATACCCTCCACACCATTGATGGCCTCCTCCAAAGGTACGATAACACTCTTTTGCACTGTCTCAGCATTGGCACCAGTATAGTTGGCCATCAGTCGGACGGTGGGCGGAGCTATCTCGGGGAACTGTTCCAGAGCCAGACGGGACAAGCCAATAAGACCCACTAACACAATGAGTACGCTAATGACACACGCTAATATCGGACGGTCGATGAATGTTCTGACGTTCATACCTCTACTTCTTTCCTTTTGCCTTATCGCCGTTACCGTTTATTTCCACTCCCTCTTTCAGCAGACCGGCACCCTCACTGACAATGACGTCACCCTCGGCAAGTCCCTGCTCTACAATGTAATCTTTACCGTTGTTTAGACGAAATATCTCAACGGGGACAGCTTTCGTTTTACCATCAACCACCTTGTAAACGAAGACGCGGTTCTGCAACTCGAAAGTTGCCGTCTGTGGCACAACGATGCAACCTTTCTTGTGAGTTGATAGAAGAACGGTACCACTACCACCATTACGCAACAAACGCTGCGGATTAGGGAATACGGCACGAAGTGAGACAGCTCCTGTTGAGGCATCCACAGTACCGCTGGCCGCATCAATACGGCCTTTTTGTGCGTAAATAGTCCCTTCGGCCAGTTGTAACTCTACGGCAGGAGCCTGATTTATAAAGTTATGGATGCTGCCATACTGCTGGCTGAGTGCCATAGCCTGAGCCTCGGTAATGGAGAAATAAGCGTATATTTCATGGTCGTCGGCCACCGTTACCAAAGGTTCGGAGATGCTGCTACTAACCAAAGCTCCGACATGATAAGGTATCATTGAAGCAGAACCATTGACAGGACTCTTTACCTCAGTATAACTCAAATTGTTGCGGGCATTTACCTCTTGAGCCCTTGCCAATGTCAAAGCCGCCTTAGCTTCATTCAATGCGTTGAGCGATGTTTGTACTGTATAGTCGCTAATGACCTCGCCAGCCTTTAACTTTTGACTACTTTCATACTCCATGCGAGCGGTCGCCAGCTTGGCCTCAGCCGTCTCTACCGTAGCACGAGCTACCTGTAGTGCAGCTTGATAGGGTACTTGGTCTATGATGAAAAGCGTCTGACCCTTCTTAACTTGTTCACCCTCATTGATGCAAATGCGAGTAATACTGCCACTAACTTGCGGACGTATCTCCACTATCTGACAACCCGTAAGCCGAGCCGTATAGGGCGACACCAGAGTCTGGTCGCTATAAGCCACCGTCATTGTCTGATATTGTGCCTGACCACCATGCTCTTTTTTCTGCTTTTCAGAACAAGCCGTAAGCACAGAAACGGCAAAAAGTATAATAGATAATAGCTTAGTTCTCATACTTTAAATAGATTACATTTGACTTGCAAAGTTTAATTTGCATACGGTAAGAATGGTTTACTGGACTTGCAAAAATAGTCATTTCCCTCAGAAATGCCAAGCACGATTCGTTAATTTTCTAAAATTATGCCCGTCATTCAGCTAAAAGTTCTATCTTTGCAAAGCATTATGGGCATATTATACATCGTACCCACTCCTGTGGGAAACATGGAGGACATGACGCTACGGGCCATCAGAATTCTGAAAGAAGCAGATTTAGTGCTGGCAGAAGATACCCGTACATCCAGCCATTTGCTGAAGCACTTTGAGATTCAGCAACATTTAGTGTCACACCATAAGTTCAACGAACACGGTACCAGCGCCTCAGTAGTAGAGCGTCTGTTGGCAGGACAGACGGTAGCCCTCATCAGCGATGCCGGAACACCAGGTATCAGTGACCCTGGCTTTTTCCTTGTACGGGAAGCGGTGAAGGCTGGCATTGAGGTGCAAACCTTGCCAGGGGCTACGGCTTTCGTGCCTGCCCTTGTCAGTAGCGGATTACCTTGTGACCGTTTTTGCTTCGAAGGGTTTCTACCCCAAAAGAAAGGGCGCCAAACGAAAATCCAGTCGTTAGCAGACGAAGAACGAACGATGATATTCTACGAATCACCTTATCGCGTGCTGAAGACCTTGCAGCAATTCTGTGAAGTATTCGGAGAGGACAGGCAAGTCAGCGTCTGTCGTGAAATATCAAAAGTACACGAGGAAAGCGTCCGAGGTACTTTAAGCGAGGTCATCACTCACTTCCAGAGCCACGAGCCACGTGGTGAATTCGTTATTGTAGTTGCAGGGAAAGGGAAAGTCTGAACTGTCCCAAAATTCCCACCATCTTCTTAATACTCAAAAGAAGAGCCACCTAAAAACTCGCGAAGTAGTGAGGTGGGTGGTATCTGGTCCTCAGCAATTGGTTTGATATATTGCAAGAACTTACGAAGGCGGTAGGCCTCGGCATACTCCTCGCAGTTCTCAGGTACTTGCTCCAGCAACGGCTCGGCTTGTTGCTTGATAACAGCCAACTCGAAAAGCATAGCGGAATTAAACATGGCATCAGCATTCTCCTGATAGGGGAATATCCAGCGGTTCTCGCCTTTGCGGACACTTGGCCAGCGACGAATGGTATCTAATGCTGTACATCCGCGATACTTATGGTCACGAATAATGCGACGAAGCAGGCGGTTGTCGGTGGTAGGCACGTAGTTGTGGGCATCAATCAGAATGGTGGTCAAGGCAGAAGCATAGACACGGAATATCTGCTCATTGGGAATATTGCCCGTCAACTCTGGGTTTAAGGCATGAATACCCTCCACCACTAATATTTCGTTACCTTTCATCTGTAGTTTCTTACCACTCTTCTCACTTTTACCCGTCTGGAAGTTAAAGCGTGGTAACTCAACCTCCTCACCACGAAACAAGGCACTTAATTGCTTATACAACAACGGCAGGTTTAAGGCATGCAAGTGTTCATAGTCATATTCGCCACTCTCATCCTTCGGCGTTAGTTCGCGGTCCAAGAAGTAGTCGTCCAAAGAGATGCTGATAGGACGTAGGCCATTAACAGCTAATTGCAAGGATAACCGTTTACAAGTGGTAGTCTTGCCGCTGGACGAAGGACCAGCAAGGAGAACTAACTTCGTACCTTTACGACGCGCTATCTCATCGGCTATCTGAGCTATCTTCTTCTCTTGCAAGGCTTCACTCAGTTGTATCAGCGTATTGGTGAAACCTGCATCAATGGCTTCGTTCAAGTCTCCGATGGTGCGTAGACCCAATATACTCTGCCAGCGGTGGTGTTCTTTGAATATCTCGAACATTTTGTTCTGTTGAACAAGGGCTCCCAACTGTGAAGGGTCGCTTTGTGAGGGGATGCGCAACAGAATACCGTCGAAATAATACTCCAGTCCAAAAAGGTGGAGAAAACCTGTATTCGTGAGCAATGCACCATAATAGTAATCTTGATAGCCGTCTAAATCATAATAGGTGGTATACAACTTGCCAGAACTTTTCAGCAATTTCACTTTCGACAAACTACCTGCCTTGCGGAACATTTCAATGGCTACCTCTGTTGTCGTTTCATAGCGATGGATGTCAAGTCGGGCATCAATAAGTTGTTGCATTCGCTGGCGTAACATATTGACATCATCTGGTGTTACCGCTATTCGCTTGCCCTCCTTGTCCTGACGCTGTATATCTACATAATAGCCGTTAGAGACTGGAATATCAATAACCACTTGGCAACCGCTCCATAGGTCGTGAGCTGCTTTGCTCAACACAAAAAACAACGTGCGAGTATAGACACGAAGGCCACTGGCAGAGTGCATATCAAGGAATTCGATGTCTTTGGGTTTATACACCCGATAGTGCATCCCTTCCACCTTATTATTTACTTTAGCACTCACTGGGCCATACTTCATTTCAAGTCCTAAGAGGGAAAAAATTTCAGAAAGTGTGCTACCTATGCTGATATTTAAAGTTTTTTTATTATTTTTGCAACGGATTTTAACTTGTCGTTCCATAAGCATCAGTTTTTAGTTTCGGCAAAGTTACGAAAAAGAATCGGAATACGCAAAGATATTTAAACAAGATATAGTAAATTATTTATGTCTATCTGGGTTATTTTTACGCTTTTGGGTTCGCTTGCTCTGCTTATGTATGGCATGAAGTCAATGAGTGAGGCTTTACAGAAAATGGCTGGTCCACAATTGCGACACATTCTGGGAGCCATGACCACCAACCGCTTTACGGGTATGCTTACGGGTATGCTGGTGACAGCCAGCGTACAGTCATCAACGGCAACTACGGTGATGACAGTATCGTTTGTCAGTGCAGGATTGTTGACGCTGACACAGGCCATATCGGTCATTATGGGTGCCAATATCGGTACTACGCTGACAGCATGGATCATGTCAGCAGGTATGTCGTTCGATGTTAGCAAGTTGTCATACGTTGCTTTCTTCCTGGGCATCATACTCATCTACCAAAAGAAATACCGTTACATCGGCGATTTCTTGTTTGGTTTGGCTTTTTTGGTCTTCGCTTTGTCTATCCTACGAACTACAGGACAAAGCATGAATTTAGGCGAGAACGAGGATTTGCTAAACTTCTTTTCCAGCTTCGACCCTAATTCGTTTGTTACCACACTGACCTTTTTGCTGTTGGGTGGCATCCTAACATTCTGCGTACAATCATCGGCTGCAGTAATGGCTATCACCATGATACTTTGCTCAAGTGGTGCACTACCTATTTATCAAGGCATCGCGCTGGTAATGGGTGAAAATGTCGGAACGACCATCACTTCGAATCTTGCCGCCATGTCAGCCAACACACAAGCACGCCGCGCTGCATTGGCCCACATGTTCTTCAATGTTTTTGGCGTCATCTGGATATTATTTGTCTTCCGTCCATTCATTGATATGGTATGCGGCTGGGTAGACTATGACGTGAACATGACAAAGACAACAGCTGGAACTTCAGCTTTTCTGGCCAATGCCGCTAAGTTGAGTTTCGTATTGGCAGCTTTCCATACGACTTTCAATGTGGTGAACACCTTTATCTTAATCTGGTTTATCCCACAGATAGAACGTTTTGTATGCTGGGCTATCAAGGCTAAAAATGTAGATGAGGAGGAGGATTTCCGCCTACATTTCATCACGGCTGGCTTTATGAAGACCCCCGAGCTTTCCGTGCTGGAGGCTCAGAAAGAAATCCAATCGTTTGCTTCCCGCATGCAACGAATGTTTGGAATGGTACGTGAGCTATTGACACTGTCCAGCAGTTCAACGGACAAAAAGGATAATCAAACGGGCGACTTCAATAACCTTTACACTCGCATTGAGAAATATGAGGGCATCTCCGACAATATGGAACTGGAAATTGCCAAGTACCTTGACTCCGTCAGTGATGCTCACCTCAGCGACGAGACTAAGGCAAAAATCCGCGCCATGTTGCGTGAAATATCAGAGTTGGAAAGTATTGGCGACGCATGCTACAACATGGCACGTACTATCTCACGGAAGTATAACGGCAAGCAAGACCATTTTGTGGAGCGCCAATATGAACACTTGCATCAAATGATGGAGTTGACAGACAATGCGCTAACTCAGATGAATATGCTGTTAGGCGGGCGCAAGGACTCTTATGACATCAACCGCTCATTCAACATTGAGAATGAAATCAATAACTACCGCACTCAGTTGAAGTCTCAGAACATCAACGACATTAACAACCATGAATACACCTATGCCGTAGGTACCATTTACATGGATATCATCAACGAGTGTGAGAAGTTAGGCGACTACGTGGTGAACGTCGTCGAGGCTCGTATGGGTACGCGACAGAAGACGCTATAAACATATAAACATAACACTGACAGATACCATAAAGAGAGCCGCATGGCTCTCTTTATAGATTTGAATTAAATTATAAAATCAATTTCATAATTTAAGCAGAAACACTGTTTTACCTTCCAAATTACAAATATAAGGAAATCTGGACACATTAAAGCCCTTATATGTTTTGTATGTATTTCGTGAAATAATATATTGTCCAATACCATTATAACGGACTCCAAGATAATAATTGCCATCCGAGCCACGATACAATTGGGCAATACCATACGATTCATATGGACCTTCATAAGTATAATAACCAACGTCACCTTTATAATCAAAGGTGATTGATGTTAGTGAGTTTGCGATTGCTATTGCGTGGTTTATATTTGCCAAAACAACACCACCAGAAATCGCCAAAATCATAAAAATTGTCAATAAAAATTTTTTCATAAATTATTTTTTGTTCCTTACTCATTTAACGGCTTTTTAGGTAACTCCGTTCTATTCTTTACTTAATAGAATAAAATCCACATTGAAAAAACACTTTGCTTGCATTCGCAATACTAAAGTTCACAATAATTAGCTACACTTTTCTTTCATAATTATTAAGTTTTATGCCTCCGTGACCTCCCAACCTCGGCGTTATTAAATTGTTGTTGATGTAACTATACAAAAAAGCGTGGAAGTCCGTACTCGTCACTCATTCCACGCATTGAGGCTCTCACATTGCCCAGTCCAGTTGAACGAGCAACGCAGAACCCACGCCGATGTGTCTATATAATAATCCCTATACACTTACTTTTCCACTTCCTTGAATGTATCATATAGACACAATAAGGGTATGGATGAAATGCAAGGGATGCCTATATAACATCCCATGAGCATCTACCGTTGCTATGTTCTGACCGAACTTGGAATTTGTGAGATTTCAATGCGTCAAGAACAAAGCGCTTGTAAACGCTTTCCTAATATAGTGACCCTCTCTTCCTCCCGACTTCGTCGTGAACAAGGGCAGAGCCCTTTACGCAACACGGCGTGAGTAGCCGCAAACCTTGTCTGACTGGGGCAAGAACAGACGCTTCCGCCACACCCCGTCTGGCTCGGACTTTGAGAGTCGGGTACAAAGATACGAATAAGCAAGGAAAAAGCCAAAATATTTTTGGACTTTTTCGTGTGTCAAGATTTGTTACGACGAGAATAGGCCTCGTCGCCGTTGAGGATAGGACTCACGGG
>JAFLSF010000068.1 GCA_022511045.1 Prevotella sp. | reverse complement strand
ACAAGAAGCGCACTTTCCGTGCTTTGTGGATTCAGCGTATCAACGCTGCCGCTCGTCAAGAGGGCATGAGCTATTCGGCACTTATGGGTAAACTCTCTAAGGCTGGTATCGAGATTAACCGCAAGGTGCTCGCAGACTTAGCTCTGAACAATCCCGATGCTTTCAAAGCTATCGTTGCCAAGGTGAAGTAAACGAATTAGTCCCCTTTAAGGGGGATAAACAAACAATAAGCCGCTGACTAGTTTTCTTGTTCAGCGGCTTTTTCTTTTGTATTTATTCAGATAAATCTATGGGTTCAAAACGGAATTCTTCAGCGTTGATGTATCTGACATCGTAAACGGATGGTGCTGTGCTTCCATTTCCTTTGTTCCGCTTCTTGTTTTTTTGCTTTTCCGTATTCGCATACTTCTTCTTGAGCTTCTGGTATTTCTTTTCAACCTTTTTCTTGTTGGTGGCAAAAAAAGTCACGCAGACACGATTAGGCTGACCTTGTTCTGTCAGATAGTTTTTTAACTGGTAAGAATAGTTGTCGCGCTCCTTTAGAAACTTAGTCTTCTTGTCCAGCCATGCGTTAGGTATATCTTGAATATTTGTCAGATATACGAGCGAGTCGGTGAACGATGCGGAGAATCCGAACATGTAGACATGGGGTACTTGTACATTGCCACTTTTTTCTTTGGACTTTGCCTCTGCACCCGTAGACATTGTGATGAGCAGGGCCAGTGCGATATACTTTAATGCTTTCATTGTTCTTTAAAATATTATATTCTCTGATATGTCTTGTTGTTTGTATTTAATGATGGGGAGACTATTCTCCTAAATATGCTTTTAATTGTTCTTTCTTAATGTTGCTACGTAAATGGCGGATAGCTTTCTCTTTAATTTGGCGGACGCGCTCGCGGGTTAAATCATATTTTTTGCCAATTTCTTCGAGTGTCATTTCTGGCTGGTTTATACCGTAGAAAGCCATAACGATTTTTCGTTCGCGCTCATTCAGTACTTGCAACACGTTGCTAATGTCAGCTCGTAGCGATTCTTTCACTAATTCACGGTCAGCTTGCGGAGCATTGTCGTTGACCAATACGTCAAGTAAGGAGTTCTCCTCGCCGTCGATGAAAGGAGCGTCAACCGAAACATGGCGATTGTTGGCCAACATGGCCGCATCCACTTTGTCTTGTGGCAGGTCTATCTGCTCTGAGATTTCCTCTGCCGAGGGACGACGCTCGTTCTCTTGTTCAAACTTATTGAGCATCCGATTGATTTTATTCACCGAGCCCACCTGATTGAGGGGTAGGCGCACGATACGGCTTTGCTCTGCAATGGCATGGTAAATGCTCTGGCGAATCCACCATACGGCATACGAGATAAATTTGAATCCGCGTGTTTCGTCGAACTTTTCGGCAGCCTTAATCAATCCTAAGTTTCCCTCGTTGATGAGGTCTGACAATGACAAACCTTGATTCTGGTATTGCTTGGCCACTGAAACCACAAAACGCAAGTTGGCTTTCGTTAGACGTTCCAGAGCCTTGTGGTCCCCTTTCCGTATGCGTTGCGCCAACTCTACCTCCTCGTCAGCGGTCAGCATTTCTTCGCGGCCGATTTCTGAGAGGTATTTCTCCAATGCCTCACTTTCGCGATTGGTGATAGACTTTGTGATTTTCAGTTGCCTCATTCAAAGGTCGTTTATATAAAGTAGATTGCAAAAATAAGGTATTTTTTCGGAACCACCAAAAAAACACCTTACTTTTTATGCGACATGTTTATTTATGCCATCTTTGTTAACTTGACTATGGACTATTTGTTACTCATTATGCAAGTAAACTACAAATCCGCCTAACTTGCCAGTTGGGAAGATACCACGTATAACGAGCATCTGGTCCTTTGTGTTGCTGGCCTTCTTGACGGCTTCTTGCAAGTCGTCGAAAGACTTCATGGCATCATCGTTTACACGTTGGATAATGAATCCCTTAGGAACACCTGCATCTTTCATTTTGCCGCCATTCACCTTTAGGACTTCCAGACCATAGGAGATTTCAAGTTGCTGCTTCTGGCTTTCGGTAATTGGACGCACGTCAATGCCTAAGATGTCAACATCAGCATTCTTCATGACTTTGGTGTTACCTTGTTCATTTTTGAGCGTTAGCGTAGCGGTCTTTTCCTTTTTGTTGCGCAGATAGGTGATGGTAACTTTGTCGCCTGGACGCTTCTGGGCAATGATACCTTGCAGGTCGCCGAATTGCTTTACCTTGTGGCCATCAACATTAGTTAGCACATCTCCCTTTTGCAAGCCAGCATCGGCGGCAGCACCGTCCTCAACTACTTCGGCTACATAAATACCTTCCATTGTGCCCAAGTCAATCTCGTTGCCCTTCTCTTTTTCTAAATCAACATAGGTATTTACATCGCTACCCTTGATGCCAATCATGGCGCGCTGATAAGTTCCGTATTGCTTGAAGTCCTCAACAGCCTTTTTGACGATGGCAGTAGGGATAGCAAAACCATAACCGATGTTTGAACCCGTCTGCGAATATAACATGGCATTGATACCGATGAGTTCGCCACGTGTGTTGACCAAAGCACCGCCAGAGTTACCTTGATTGATAGCGGCATCCGTCTGAATCATGGAACTTACACCAGAGCCCATAGAGCGTGCCTTGGCACTAACGATACCTGCTGTTACGGTGTTGTTCAGTCCTAGCGGGTTACCTACGGCCAGCACCCATTCTCCTACTTTCACGTCATCGCTGTTGGCAATAACGATGGCAGGCAGGTTCTTAGCATCAATCTTGATAAGTGCCAAGTCTGTCGTCTTGTCGGCACCGATAATACGTGCGGAGTACTCTTTTGAGTTTTCGTTCAGTGTCACCGTTAATTCGTCTGCACCGTCCACCACATGATTGTTGGTAACGATGTAGCCGTCTTCCGAAATGATAACACCACTACCAGCAGCAGCCCGCTTGGGAGTTTGTACCTGACGTTGGCGCTTGCCGTTATTGCCTTGTCCACGTCCGAAGAATCCACCAAAGGGGTCGCTGAAGAAGTCCTCGAAGGGGTCAGAATAATCTACGGTTTGAATCTTGGAGTTGGTAACAGACTTGATGTGGACCACTGCTGGCAGAGATTTCTCGGCTGCATAAGTGAGGTCTACAGGTTGTCCAGCTGGGACAGCTGGTGCGGCTTGCGTCTTGTTGCAACTGGCTGCTGAAAAGGCGATAAATATCAAATACATCGCCGGCATGAAATTCTTTACAATCTTTTTCATATCTACTTACCTTTTGTTAATGTGTTAGTACTTTTGTTTTCTATCTCTTTGGCAGGCGAATCGTGGGCCGCCTTGCTTGTTAAACTAAGTGCAAATATAAGAGCAATTTTTTGTTTTCTGCCAAATTGTCGCATCTTTTTGTCGCAATTTAACACTTCCACCTTTGTACTTAACGGGCGTTAGAATTTAACACCTCAATTCTTAAAATACTGACAAAATTAACGAATAGGGTGTGGTTTAATTGCAAATAAGCATTTTATCGCTTGATGATGAAATGCCCCAAACGGTGTGCAACGCTTTTCTTATTGATGGAGCGAAGTACATACATGCCGTCTTTCAACAAAGCAAGGCTAATTCGCGGCAGGTATGGAGCAACATAAACCACTCGTCCCTGCATATCGCAAACCTGTAGAAAATGGGCATCGAGTGGTTGTTGGGGTATGTTGAGATATAAGCCATCGTTGGGTAGGAGATAGGCTGATGGATGGTTCTCGACTGTTTGTGCGACCGCAATATCTTCATAAATTGGAGCACTTTCGTTTCCATAGCGGTCCATAGCGGTGACGGCATAATGAAGTGGAACCTTGTCAGCAGGCCTTTTAATGGTTATATAAGTGTAGGGGCGGCGAGTGGCAATAAGGTTGGTAGCATCGTCTACGTCTACAGGTTCTTCAGTTGAGGCATAGACATTATATAATAGGTAAGGACTATTGCCCCAATCTTGGGCACCACTCCATGATAGGTTATCGCCTTGTGGTGTTCTGTCTATCCAGAGCGCAGTTGGTGGAGTGGGGACTGGTTGTTGAGCCCACGTCATAGGAGGTGTCAGCGCAGGGTGGCGGTCAAAGCTTGTCATGTAGTCGTAGATGCCTTTTACATTGTCTGACAAAAATTTGGCACGGAAGTGGCAATGCCCAATCCCTATCTGACGTATAACATTTAACTGGCGCATCACCTCGGTCAGTTGCCAGTTTCGCTCACGTGGATGTAACATATAAGTACCCAGCCCTGATACGATAGTGCGTCCGTAGCTTTGTTCCTGCCAGTCGATAGCAAAAGGGTAAAAATTGTTACCTTGAAAATACATCATGGGATATAGTTGGTCCATCAATCCCTCGCTTAACCATCCTTGAGCATCTTGCGCCACTACTCTACGTGCATTCCAGCCTCGTGCACTATAGCGGCTGAGGTCGTCATATTTTCCTATGGGCGAACAACTTAACTTGACCCATGACTTGTGAAGCTTTACCTTGTCGTGAATGTTTCTTACGATGCGTGTGATGTTGCTTGCCTGCTTGCTACCTTTCCAAGTTTCTGGATAGCGGATGTAATCCAGATGAATACCGTCAATGTCATAGCGACGCGTTATTTCCTCACATATATTGGCCAGATACTCAGCCGTTTGATACGACTCTGGGTCTAAATAGCCTTCTTCGCCAATGCGCTTTACCATTGATGGATAACGACTAAGTAATCGTTGGCATCCGTAACTCCTCCACTTGCCAATAGGGATGGTTACTACCCAGGCGTGTAACTCCATACCTCTTTTATGGCACTCGTCAATAGCGAATTGCAGAGCATCGTAACCAGGTGAAACGCCAGGCTTCCCAGACAGACAACCGTCCCAAGGCTCTATGTTAGAAGGATAAATGGTGGTGGCACGTATTCGAGTCTGCAAAAGGATGGTATTGACGTTGATAGCCTTCAAGCGGTCCAACATATCCGTTAGTTGTTGCTTCTGCTTAGTTATGCCCATGCCGTCGTGAGCATAGGATGAAGGCCAGTCAATACCGCCAATTGTGGCCAGCCATACGGCTCGCACCTCGTACTTTGGCTGTGCTATGACAAAAGATGCCGCCAGAAAGCATAGCAATAATATGGTCGAACGCTTCAACTTTTACAAATTTTGCGCAAAGTTACAAAATTATTGGCAATTCACAATTCACAATTCATATTTATTTTATACCTTTGCAAAAGATTTAATAGCAAATTGATACGAAAAGAGCATGATTACATTTATCTTGAGTCTGGTGGCTCTCGTACTGGGTTATCTGCTTTATGGCCGCTTTGTTGAGCGGGTGTTCGCCCCTGACGACCGTCCCACGCCTGCTGTTGCCAAGGCCGATGGCGTAGACTTTATCGTCCTGCCGAGTTGGAAGATTTTTATGATTCAGTTCCTCAATATTGCAGGCACGGGTCCTATCTTTGGCGCTATCATGGGTGCTAAGTTCGGTCCTGCCGCCTATTTGTGGATTGTTTTGGGTTGCATCTTTGCAGGTGCCACCCATGACTATCTTAGTGGCATGTTGAGTGTACGTCATGGAGGAGCCAATCAACCAGAGATTATCGGAGCCTATTTGGGTAATGCTACCAAAAAGGTGATGCTTGTGTTCTCCGTATTTTTATTGCTTATGGTTGGCGTCGTCTTTGTATATAGTCCTGCCAAGATATTAGGCGATATGGCGGGTGCCGATGCCGCTTTGCAAGGAGTGTCCCTGCAAATGGAGTATGTATTGTGGGCAGCTGTTATATTTGTCTACTATATTGTGGCCACTATGTTGCCAATTGATAAGATTATCGGTAAGATATATCCGTTGTTTGCTTTCTCCCTATTGTTCATGGCTGCTGCTTTGTTAGTGATGTTATTTATCAAGATGCCCGACATTCCCGAGTTGTGGGAGGGGCTTGGCGGCAAGTCGCTGACGGCAAAGAACATATTCCCCTGCCTGTTTATCACCATAGCTTGTGGAGCCATTAGTGGTTTCCATGCTACGCAAAGTCCTTTGATGGCTCGCTGCATGAAAAGTGAGTACATGGGGCGTCCCATCTTCTATGGCGCTATGATAACGGAGGGTATTGTAGGACTTATCTGGGCTACCGTTGCCATGTATTTCTTCTACGACAAACCCGTGCCAGGCTATGAACAAATAGTTGGCGGTGCTGCCATCATTGGCGATGCTCCGTCTATTGTTAATCGGATATGCAACGAATGGCTTGGCGTATTTGGAGGCATCTTGGCTCTGTTAGGTGTCGTAGCAGCTCCCATCACCAGTGGCGATACGGCTTTTCGCTCTGCTCGTCTTATTATTGCCGACTTCATTCATTTGGAGCAGAGAACCATTCGTAATCGACTCTATGTCTGTATTCCTATGTTTGCCGTAGCCATTGCCCTATTGCTTTGGCAAATGTCCGACAAGGAAGGATTTGAGACTATTTGGAGTTGGTTCGGCTGGTCTAATCAGACTTTGTCTGTCTTTATGTTGTGGGCATTGACTGTCTACTTTGTGCATCAGCGCAAGCCCTATGTCATTACACTTATCCCTGCTTTGTTCATGACGGTAGTCTGCACGACGTTCCTCTTTTCTGAGCAGTTGTTCCAACTCGAATCATCTGCGTCTGCTCTCATAGCGGTGGCCGCATTAGTGGTATCGTTGGTGTGGTTTTGCCTTTGGAAGATTAGATACACGAAAAACATTAAATAACTAAAATATTGATTACTATGAAGAAAATTGCATTGTTTGTAGTGGCCTTGGTGATGTCAGTGGCTGCTAATGCTCAGTTCGAGCAGGGTAAAGGTTATATGGGGGCTTCCCTCTCTGGTTTTGATATGAGCAGTCAAGCCAAACAGTTCCATCTGAGCTCCGATGCTAAGGTAGGCTATCTACTGTGTGAAGACTTGATGGCTACGGCACAAGTAGGTTATAATCATCTGGAAGATACTGACGATATTTATAGTTTGGGCGTGGGTGGTCGTTACTACATTGCACAAAATGGTCTTTTTTTAGGTGCCGACCTAAAATATAAGCATGCCAAAAATTACAACGACTTTATGCCTGGTGTGCAGGTGGGCTACGCTTTTTTCGTTAGTCGCACCGTGACCGTTGAGCCCGAGCTTTATTTTGATTTCTCTACCAAGAAGTTCGATTACTCTTGCTACGGCTTGCGCATAGGCATTGGCGTATACCTGTTTAAGGACCAGAGACAGAATTAAATAGGCAATCACTCTAATGTTAAAAGTATGCTAAGCGTAGAAGAACTCGTAGACCGTTTGATTGACCTCTCGTTTGCAGAGGACATCGGTGACGGCGACCATACTACCTTGTGTTGTATTCCAGAAGATGCAATGGGCAAGTCGCATCTGCTCATCAAAGAGGATGGCATTTTAGCAGGTGTAGAGGTGGCTAAGGAAGTTTTCCGCCGATTCGACCCAGACATGCAGGTCGAAGTGCTGATGCAAGATGGTAGTCGCGTCAAGAAAGGCGACATTGCCATGATAGTTACTGGTCGTGTCCGTTCCCTGTTGCAGACGGAACGCCTCATGCTGAACATTATGCAGCGAATGAGCGGCATTGCCACTATGACGGATAAGTATGTACAACGGCTGAAGGGTACTAAGACCCGTATACTTGATACCCGCAAGACCACCCCAGGCATGCGGATGCTTGAGAAGCAGGCCGTCAAGATTGGTGGAGGTTGCAACCATCGTATAGGCCTGTTCGACATGATACTGCTCAAGGACAACCACGTCGACTTCTCTGGCGGAATTGACAATGCCATAGACCGTTGCCACCAATATTTGAAGGAGAAAGGCCTCGACCTCAAGATAGAAATCGAAGTACGCTCATTCGACGAGTTACAGCAAGTGCTCAGTCATGGCGGTGTAGACCGTATCATGCTCGATAACTTCAGCGTGGCCGATACCAAGAAAGCCGTAGACATCATAGCTGGTCGTTATGAGACGGAAAGTAGTGGTGGCATCACTTTCGACACCATCCGCGACTATGCCGAGCAGGGAGTTGACTATATCTCCGTAGGAGCTTTGACACATTCCGTCAAAGGCCTCGACATGAGCTTCAAAGCATGCTAATCCAGAGGATATGAAGACAGAAGGTTATCGTGTAAAGGACTATGGACAGGCCGTAAAGCGCTATGTTCAGACGATGGATTTAAAGGACGACCCAGCTCTCATTGCCGAGTATCGCCGTCGTCATAGTGAGCAGGAGGCTTGGCGCGAGGTGCTCGATGGCATCCGTCAAGTGGGCATCCTCGATATGCAACTGTTTATCTTAGGCACCCGCTTGGTGATGATAGTTGACACACCTCTTGATTTTGACTGGGGCGCGGCTATGGCCCGTCTGGCTACGTTGCCTCGCCAACAGGAGTGGGAAGACTATATGGCCATGTTCCAGCAGTGTCGCGAGGGAGCTACCAGCGATGAGAAATGGCAGATGATGGAGCGCATCTTTAGACTCTATGAGTAGGAAATTCAAAGAGCAAAGCAATGGAAAGTTATATAACTAAAGGGCTTTCCGTTGCTTTTCATCACTTTTCTATCAGTTTCACAGAGTCCCATTACAATGCTATTGCGTCTTGTTTTACTTGGTGGTAGAAAGGGGTTATTTTGCTGGCCTCCCATTCTTTCTTAGTGTACATAATAGGATTGATTTCCGCTCCTATTTCCCATCCCAATTTTGTCAAGGGGTAAGTTAGTGTGTCATAATCGGAAGGGACAAGTCTGTCCTTGTCTACAACAATAAGAATATCCCAGTCAGAATCGTCGCGTTCCTCCCCACGAGCCCTCGACCCGTAGAGCATAGCTTCTGCGGACGCAGGAAGTGTCTGTGCCAACAAGTTTCGTATATTTTCAAGTACAACCTTATCCATCTTGTTTGCAAAGATAGTGTAAACCGAGCGAAATACAAAACAAATTGTGATTTATTTTTATTTCCAAGGTGTAGTTTACCTTGACCAAATGGCAGAGGTGCGATGAACAAGCAAAGAAAACAGAGCCGCATTTGCGACCCTGTTCCATTGAAGCACGGATTTGCCGTCTTTCTTACTTGACTGCTATCTTCCTTGTCGTTCCGTCACTCATCTTCACGATGTTCAGTCCGCGCTGCGGCTGGCTGAGCTGTTTGCCGCCGAGGTCATAAGCCTCTTTTATTGTTCTTTCTTTATTGTCCATTAGCGGAGTTTCAATTCCCGTTGGGTCAAAGCCCTGCAAGTTCCAGAAGTTTTTCCATATATCAGCACTCTGATAGGCCGCCAATGCCTCTTGAGGGACATAGACATAGAGGGTCATATAATGGTTATTAGTAAAATTGTTAGGACCTACGCTCGGAGGAGTTGTGTTAAGGGAATACAAAGAAGTAAGGCCAATACAATGACCAAACGCAAAATCGCCTATCGAAGTCACAGAGTTACCTATCGTCACACTCGCAAGGCTAAGACAAGTATCGAACGCATAATAGCCAATTGAGGTAACGGAATTGGGAATTGTCACACTCTCAAGACCGCCGCACCAGTAGAAAGCATAATTGCCAATGGAGGTAACAGAGTTTGGTATTGTCACACTCGTAAGGCTACTACAATTGCTGAACGCCCAATGGCCAATGGAGGTAACAGAGTTTGGAATCGTTACACTCGCAAGGCTAAAACAACCAGCGAACGAACAAGAGCCAATTGAGGTAACAGAGTTTGGAATCACCACGCTCGCAAGGCTATAACAATCACCGAACAAATAAGAGCTAATTGAGGTCACAGAGTTTGGAATCGTCACGCTCTTAAGGCCATAACAGCCATAGAACGCATAGTTGCCAATTGAGGTAACGGAATTGGGTATCACCACACTCTCAAGGCCACTACAACCCTCGAACACAGACTCACCAATGAAGGTGACAGAGTTGCCTATCGTCACACTCGTAAGGCCACTACAATTACGGAACGCATAGTTGCCAATTGAGGTAACGGAATTGGGTATCACCACACTCTCAAGACCGCTACAACTATAGAACGCATAATCGCCAATGGAGGTAACA
>JAFLSF010000067.1 GCA_022511045.1 Prevotella sp. | reverse complement strand
GTATACAACCTGTATACTCCTGGTATACAAACGGTGCGGACTATCCTCACCAATGACGAGTCCTATTCTCGTCCGCCTTGAGGCCTATACTCACGACCTGCGAGGCCTATCCTCGTCGTAAGAAATCTTTACACATGATACTTTTATCCACAAAGTTCGTGGATAAATAGAAGAGAACACATATAGTTCTCTTCTATTTATAACCGTATATATTTCATCAACGAGCTACAAACTTTCTACCTTTCCTAATATACATCTGACCTTTTGTAACATTCTCTACCTTATGCCCCATCATGTTGTAAATAGGATAAGCTTCATCCATATTATTAGTAATTTCAGATATTCCAGTAGAATGTTCAACGCTTATAGCACAATAAGCCATAAAGCCACCATCCTCTGTCGTTGCAATTATAACAGATGTCCCATATCCAACAGTAATTACATTTCCATTGGAAACAACACATACAGACTCATTCGAGCTACTCCATCTAACATTTTTATTAGTTGCATCTAAAGGCAATACCGTTACCTCCAGTTTTATGCTTTTACCTATTTCTTCAAAACGATAAGATGTTTGGGAAATCTCTATTCCCGTTACGGGCTGTATAATCGTTATTTTACAATTTGCTTGTATAGAAGGATTATCTTCTGAAGTAGCCGTTATAATTACATCGCCAGCTTTCAAAGCATTAACATTACCGTCTTTATCGACTATTGCAAGCAATTCATTAGCAGACGTCCATAAAACGTTCTTGTTATCTGCATTACTGGGTGAAATCGTTGCTTGCAACTGTTCACTTTCCCCCACTTTCAATGATAAAGCTGATTTATTCAGAGTTAGATCATTCACATGCTGATTTACTTTTACAACACATGTTGCTGTCAACCCGCCATCAACCGTTGTTACCGTTATAACAGCAGTGCCAGAACCTATTGCTGTAACCAAACCTGTAGAAGAAACTGTACATACTTGTTCATTAGAACTTTTCCATGTGACCGACTTGTCTGTGGTGGATGCAGGCAAGACAGTTTCCTCCAACTGATATGTTTCCCCGATGTTCGCGATATTCACAGATGTTGTGTGTAAGAAGATTTCTTCGGGATGAGTTTTAACTATTACTTTGCAAACATCTCGTATTGTCCCATCAGATGACTTAGCTATTATATTTACTTCCCCAGAAGAAATAGCTGTCACACAACCTTTATCGTTTACTATAGCAATATGCTCGTTATCGCTTTGCCATAATATCGTTGCGTTATCAGCATTTACAGGAATTGGTACTGCTAATAATTGATGTGTTTCATTTATTTCTAATATAACCTCATGTTCATTTAATTCTATGGCTTCCAATGGAACGGATTCTGCTATGATATTAGCATATTTCCATCCGCTATGCTCTTTATAATTATCTACAGCCTCTTTGGGAACATAGACTGTCACCCCCTCATTCCAATAAGAAGGAACCCTATGCCCTGTGGCAGGAGGTGTTATAGCTGCTATATGAAACGTAACGTTTGTTAATGAAGGATACCACTGCTCTGTCCGTGCCTTCTTGGGGTAATAATATATATGTTCAACATTATCTCCCAAATAAACATGCATGCCATCTTTGTAGTCAAAAGCAGATATATGGAATTCTTTTATTTTAGGGAATCTTAAAGTATCGGGTAGTGTCTCTTTATTACTAACCTTTGTATTTATTGTATTAACAAAAGCTAAATATCCAATAAATTCCAAGTTTGGGAAAATAGAAACATTTGATAAAGACATATCGTTTAAGACTGCATTTAATGCATAATCACCAATGTATTTAAGTGTAGTAGGGAAATGTATAGATTGTACGCATGTTTGATACCCACTATCTTCTAAGCCACGTTCTGAAATGGTTTCAACATTGTCGCCAATTACCAAATGGTTAAATTTCCGATAAAACATTCCTCTATCAATTTTATTAACTTTTGTATCAAAAACAAGATGTTCTATCTTTGTTCTATACGTATAGCTTAATTCTCCATAAGAAATTAGACTTTTAGGTAAAATCAGTTTATACAAACTATATTCTGGCTCATATACTTTTGATGATGTATTAAATACACCATCCCAAGAATCTCCAATAATATTAACATCTCCCATATCAAGAGTTCCGTTGAGATTATAACCTAATAAAGTCGCAATAAATTGTAAATCTGCATCGTTAATATACCCCGTAATCTTCAGATTTTTTACCGTTAATTGGTCACTGTAGTTAATCTTACTCGAAAGCCAACCTGGTGTTTGGTTGTCAATTACTAGATCAGTTGCTTGTGCTAATAAAGAGCTACAAACACAACTAAAAACACATAAAAAGATTAGTTTTTTCATAATTGTAATATTTTGTTGGTTAATATTCTCTATATGGAACTGTAGAAGCATGAATATTCTCAATGCCATATTGACGTAACTGATATTTTAATGCTCGAATAACTGAATCAGAATCAGCACATGGGCCAACTATCACCTCCTCTAAAGATCTTAATTTTATTGGAATTTCAATATAAGGTATTAGACGACCTTGTTTGCTACAACGATACTTTACTTCTGTATTGTCATCCTTAAACTGAATCCATCTTGATTCATTTTCATATTTGTATGCTTCATGCTTATAATAGGGAGCAGCGACTATCGCACATCGCGCAAGACTCAATATCATTTCCTGTTCACGCTGCCTTTTATCAGAAATATGTTTGTATCTTTGGTACTCGCCCTCATATAATCCTTTTATAGCATTACTTATTATCTTGTCAACTTCATCATACGAAGCATCTTTAGTATGAATTCCATACAGCAGTTCTACCTCCCCATATTTAATAGCGTATTTATTGTTATCGAAACAAAGACATATGCCTCTTCCTTTATTAGAATATGTAGTCCACATGGGTAGAAAATCTTTCTTTCTTGAAAAAGAAATAATAAAGGGACTATTATGATTTTCGTAGATACTATCAACCAGTTGTTTATCCCATTCATCAGAATTTCCTGTCTTTACCCTATATTTCCATAATTGCGATAATTTTAAGGAATCACTTTGAATTCTTAATTCCTTTTCAATCGCAGGTAGAATAGAATCTCTTAGGAGTTTATAACCATAGACAAACTCAGATGGATCATTCATAGCATGTATGCTACTTGCCCAGAATGTTAAGCAAGGTTCACCATCTTTTAAAGAGATATTCTTTAACATCTCTTGAAACGCCTCAACAGTAGTATAATGACAAATCTGCGCCATATTAGACCCTTTCTTATCATGCGCCTCCCTCTACATGAAACATTATAAACAACAAAAGTCTCACTGATACATAAAAAGAAAGACGTGGGAATCTACCTGTTCTCGTCCCACGCATCGAGGCTCTGGCATCGCCCAATCAGTCAAGACGAGCAACGCAGAAGCCCACGCTGTATGTACATATTCAACCAAAACAAGTAGCAGAAAACCATAAACAAAAGGCAGACAACTACCACTATGGTACGAATATAACATACCCATGAACGTCATTGTTGCTTTGCAGTTTGACTGATTTGGGAACTGCCAGATTCCGATGCGTCAAGCACAAAGCGTCAGATAACGCCTTTTTCTATATATAGGTCCCAACCTTTATAGTCCCGTTCTCAAACGGAACATTGGAATAGGAACAGGTGCAAAGATAACGCAAATTAAACGAAATACCAAAATAAAATCGATTTTTCTTTGATTTTACATGACATAAAGAAATGCCCCAAAGTGCAAACTAACTATTTTGCCAAAGGAGATATTGATAGTTATACACCTGCATCAAGGGAAAGAGGAGGGCGCGGACAAAGTTCTGAGGGTCGCGTCCTTTGGCATAAAAGATTTCTGAGCGATGCTTCACAAAGAATAGCTGAAGGCACAAAAGGTTCCAAAGGCCTGCTGACGACTGGTATTTAAGCATTTGTTTGGCCTCGTTAAGGCTGCGGGTATCGGCATGTATCTGTTCTAACATCCCTAAACGTCTCTGAAAGTGTCGCCGCATCAAGGGCTTCACGGTGCGGAAATGGCGCACTGACCACCACAATATATAGAGCGCATTGGCATAGCCTGGGATGCGGTGGCGGTCAACATCTGTATAAGTCACCGCCGAGGCGTAACGCCGTTGGTGAACCAACACTTCGTCTATCATCACCAACTGCTCGAAAGCGGAAGCCGTGACGGAGAGGATGACGTCGTAGGCTGTGCCGTAGTAGGTGCTGCTGATGTCTGGAATCAACTGCAACAAGTCACGACGAAAAAGCAGGGTGTGTCCCAATATGGAAGCATATTGAAGGCGTAGCATCCCTACATTGGGCAGTCGCGGGTCGTAGCGGACACTGGAACCGTCTGCTGAAAAAGGCTTGGTACGATGGGTGCACAGCAAGTTATTGCCAATAGCTGCTACCTGTTTCTCTATTTTTGTCAGTTCCCAAACGTCGTCTTGGTCGCTGATGGCAATATAATCGCCTGTCGCTTTCATCATGGCACTGAAGAAATTGGGGTTCACTCCATGCTCCCCTCGGTTCTTCATATATTTGATGAAAGGATAGCGTTCGGCATATTTTGTTACGATGAGAGCTGTGTCGTCCGTAGAGCCATCATCTTGGATTATTACCTCTTGGAGGGGGTAGGTTTGATTGACGATAGAATCTAATTGCTCTCTTAGAAACCTTGCACCGTTGTAGGTGCACATGACAACAGACACTTTCTTACACATACCAGCAACTAAGATTGGTCTGACACGAAGCCTCGCTTGTGGACAAAATAGTCGATACTCTCCCTAAAGATAGTGGAGCGGAACACCCATAACAGCAGGCAATAGGACACGCCCACGAACAACACCTTAACGACAAAGCTTAGATAGATGTTCGTTATCCCTGCAGCCAGCAAATGTCCCCCCAAGACTAAGACAAGGGTGATGGCGAGATAGGGTGAAACGTCCCTAATAACATCCCATAGATGCAAGTTAATTTCTCGATAAGCGAAATAGTGCCACACCAATATCCAGCCTATGGTAATAGCAACATATACTTGTATCATAACTCCCATGCCGTAACGGGCCGAGAAAACAACGGCCGCCAACTGAGCCAGACAGAGGGCAATATTGCACCACATATAGGTGCCGCTATGGCCTCGTCCAATGATGAGATTAGAGAACAGATTGCTAATGGGATAGAAGGCTCCCATGACACACAACCACTGCAACAGCTGGGCACTCTCCAGCCATTTCTCGCCCAACAGGATAACAATAAACTCCCTTGCCACAAAACCGAGGCCTAACATCAATGGGAAACTAACAAAGGCGGTGAAGCGTAATAACTTGCGGAAGATGTTACGCTGTCGCTCCCTGTCTTGGTCAGTCTTAGCAAACACAGGTTGGGAAATGCCTTGCAACATATTATTGATAAGCGACCAACCCATATAGTTCCACTTGTTAGCCTGCGTATAGTTTCCTACCACATGGGGAGAGTACAAGCGTCCCAATATGACAGAGAACACGTTGGTGTTGATGATAATAACAATGTTGGTGATAATCAGCTTGCTGCTAAAACCTATCATCTGACGGATGGGACGGAAATCAATAGGTAGCGTAGGATGCCACTGGGCATAGTAGAAATTCATCCCTGTGAACAGGCTGACATAGATTAGTGTCTGAGTAGCTATTCCCCAATAGGCAAAGCCGTTGGCAGCCATTACGACACCTACCAAGCCCGATAGTAGCAGACTGACAAATGCCACGATACTGCTCTGCCGAACCTGCAAGTTGCGAAATAGCAAAGCACGAGGGGCTATGCCAAGACTGGTGATAAAAAATCCTAAGAAGATATATCTGGCTAAAGGTACGAGGCGGGGCTCATCATAAAAATCGGCTATAAGCGGAGCACAGAAGAATAATGTCAGATAGATAGCCAAGCTAAACAATGAACAAGTCCAAAAGACTGCATTATAATCAGCGTGAGATACCTCACGTTTCCTATTCAATGCCGAGATGAAACCGCCCTCCTGCAACGAACTGGCTATGAGCGAGAAGATGGTCAACATGCCCACCATGCCATAGTCTTCCGTGCTCAATAGGCGAGCGAGAAAGATGCCAAAAACCAGATTCAGTAGCTGTTGCGCACCATTACTCAACCCTCCCCAAAACAAGCCATTGGCAGTTTTCTCCCTAAGCGACTCCATTAGTCAGAAGGAAACTAACGACTTGTCAGCCAATATATTTGGCAATCACCTCCAAACATAATGCAGCATTGACAGGCTTGGAAAGGAAATCATTGCAACCTGCCTCTATTGCATTCCGTCGATCGGTGTCGAACGCATTAGCTGTCAAGGCTATAATGGGTATATCTGAGTCCTGCTCTCTGACCAGACGCGTAGCCTCCAAGCCGTCCATAATAGGCATTCTCATGTCCATTAGAACCAAATCAGGCTTTTCAGCCGCAGTCATCTCTACAGCCTCCTTTCCGTTATGTGCACGAAGTAACTCGTAGTTTTTTCTCAAGATGTAGGTCATCAGCATATAATTGCTGTCGTTGTCTTCTGCAACCAAGATTCGCTTCATAAGGCTTAATAATATCGTTAATAGTCTACAAAAGTAATGCTTTTCGCTTAAAATCTTTGCATTTCTCATACTTTTTAACTAATTTTGCATCGGATTCCCTGTATCAAGTGCCAAAATACATGCTTTTCGAACAAGTAATAGGGCAAAGAGAGACGCAGGAAAGACTGCTGCAAATGGTGCGTGAGGAACGTTTACCCCATGCACTAATGTTATGCGGTCCTGCGGGATGCGGCAAACTGGCTCTGGCCATTGGGTTTGCCAAATTGCTGTTATCTGGGAAAGCAGGGAGTCAAACAGACGCAGTGCAGGCAGAGTCGCCCATGCTCCAAAAATTAGAACATCCCGACCTACACTTTACCTACCCTACCATCAAGTTGCCTTCAATGGGAAGCGACCATAAGCCTGTCAGCGATGACTTTGCCCGTGAGTGGCATGAACTTGTAATGGCAGGCCCTTATTTCACGATGGCACAATGGCTTGAACAGATGGGCGGCGAAAACCAGCAAGCCATTATCACTGCTGGAGAGAGCGATGCATTGGCACGGAAATTGTCGCTAAAATCGAGTCAGGGAGGCTATAAGGTAAGCCTCATCTGGTTGCCAGAACGCATGAACATTGAATGTGCTAACAAGTTGCTTAAACTGTTGGAGGAGCCCCCACAACAGACTGTATTTATTATGGTTTGTCAAGAGCCTGAGCGTTTGTTAGAGACAATCCGCAGTCGTGTTCAACGTATTGATGTACGGCGAGTAGCAGACGAGGACATCCGTCAAGCGCTTATAGAGCGACGCGGACTGACAGACGAGCAAGCAACACGTATCAGCCGCATGGCAGACGGTAGCTGGTCGGCAGCTCTCGAGATTTTGACGAACAACTCGGAGAATGAATTGTTCTTGGATATGTTTCAATCGCTTATGCGTCTGGCCTATCAGCGCAAGGTGAAAGACCTAAAGACGTGGAGCGAGCGCATAGCCTCTATGGGACGAGAGCAGCAGAAAAGGTTTCTCTACTACTTTCTTCGACTTATTCGTGAAAATTTTATGTATAACTTTCATCAGCAGGAACTCTGTTACATGACACAACGCGAGGAGGACTTTGCACGTAACTTCGCCCGATTTGTAAACGAGGATAATATACTGCCTATCACTGAGTTGGCCAGCCGCGCCAATCGTGACATAGGACAAAATGCCAACGCCAAAATTGTTTTCTTTGACATGGCTCTGCAAATGATTGTACTAATCATCTCTGGTCAGAATACCCAAGCGGCATAGACCAGACTATAATATAGTAAGAACTAACGATATGGAAAAAGAATATCCTATTATAACAGGTTGTGATCGCGGACTATGCAAACATGGCATAGGCCGACAGGATAGGCAGCTGAATACTTACGACTGGCTGGCTGACGTTCCTGGGAACGTTGACACGACCGACTTGGTAGAAGTCCAGTTTAAACACACCCGTAAAGGTTACTACCATAATGTCAACAAGTTAGACCTAAAGAAGGGTGATATTGTTGCCGTTGAAGCTAACCCTGGGCACGATATTGGCGTTGTAACTCTGACAGGACGACTGGCCCTGATGCAGATGAAGAAAGCTAATCTGAAGTCGGCAGACGACATCAAACGCGTCTATCGGATAGCTCGTCCCGTAGATATGGAGAAATATCAAGAGGCAAAACGTCGTGAACATTCTACAATGATAGAGAGTCGCCAAATAGCCAAAGGATTAGGACTGAAGATGAAAATTGGTGATGTAGAGTACCAAGGCGACTGCAACAAAGCCATTTTCTATTATATTGCTGATGAACGTGTCGATTTCCGCCAGCTCATCAAAGATTTGGCGGCTACTTTCCATGTTCGCATTGAAATGAAGCAAATCGGTGCCCGTCAAGAAGCTGGCTTAATTGGCGGAACGGGTCCTTGCGGACGTGAGTTATGCTGTGCCACATGGATGAAAAACTTTGTCAGTGTTGGTACGGCGGCAGCGCGTTTTCAAGACATCTCACTTAATCCGCAGAAGCTGGCTGGTATGTGTGCTAAATTGAAGTGTTGCCTAAACTATGAGGTTGACGATTACGTAGAGTCTAGTCGCAGACTACCAGCTAAAGATATTCTGCTCCAAACACAGGATGCTGACTATTTCTACTTTAAGGCTGACATTTTGGCTGGTATGATTACTTATAGTACAGACAAGAACGTGGCTGCCAACTTGCAGACAATTACGGCAAAACGTGCCCACCAAATTATTGCCATGAATCGTAACGGTGAGAAACCGCAAACACTTCAAGAGAACGAGCACAATGTTGTCGTTAAAGGCCCCATTGATTTGGCAACGCAAGACAATATCAACCGATTTGACCGTACCAAGAAGAAAAAGAAAAAGAAGAAACCAGCAAATCGTCAACAAACTGTTGACCATCCCAAGAACCAAAACAAGGAACAGGCCTCTAATCATAAGGATGCGTAATAACTACACCTTATTATATATAGGACTGATAATAGTCGGGACGCTACTCACGGCTTGTCATCGGGACACCGTCTATCATCAATATGAACACGTACCTATAGAGGGATGGGAACACAACGACACTCTATCGTTCATGGTTCCAGCTATCAGTGCCAGCGACAACTATCTCTCAGAACTGGGAGTGCGTATCAACAGTAACTATCCTTATACAAACTTAAACATTATTGTAGAGCAGACTATACTACCCAACTGTCAAACACGTCGTGACACCCTGTCTTGCAGTCTGATAGACGAGAAAGGAACGACTAAAGGAACTGGGGTTAATTATTATCAGTATCTCTTTCCCATTGCCACAGAACGGATTGCCCAAGGAGACTCTTTATTGGTTAATATCCGACACAACATGAGAGACGACATGCTACAAGGCATTTCTGACGTTGGATTCCGACTGAGCCGAGCAAAGAAGAAACCAGAATAAAAACAATATATCATGATTGCATTTCCATCATCAGGCGAGGCACGCCGCCCTGGAAGAATTGAAGTAGTGTGCGGTTCTATGTTCTCTGGCAAGACCGAAGAACTCATCCGTCGTCTTCGTCGAGCACAATTTGCCAAACAAAAGGTAGAGATCTTCAAACCTGCCATTGACACACGTTATAGCGACGAAGAGGTTGTCAGCCACGATCATAATGCCATACCTTCTACCCCACTCGATTCTTCTGCTAGTATATTACTGCTGGCCAGTGATATTGACGTGGTGGGAATTGATGAGGCACAATTTTTTGACATGGGACTTGTTGACGTATGTAATGAGTTAGCCAATCGCGGCATACGCGTCATCATTGCTGGACTTGATATGGACTTCAAGGGCATTCCTTTCGGTCCAATTCCAGCACTTTGTGCTATAGCCGATGATGTTACCAAAGTACATGCCATTTGCGTAAAGTGTGGCTCTTTGGCTTATGTCAGTCACCGCACAGTACAAAACGACAAACGCGTGCTGTTAGGTGAGACACAAGAGTATGAACCACTATGTAGAGAATGTTATCAACGAGCCTTAGCAACAGAACAAGCCGAAAAAACATCCGAATAAATTTGGTTAATCCAAAAATTCATTGTACCTTTGCAGCCGATTTCTGAAATCAATAAGTAATTTCAGTTCGCAGGAGACTCGTTAGCTCAGTTGGTAGAGCACAACACTTTTAATGTTGGGGTCTTGGGTTCGAGCCCCAA
>JAFLSF010000066.1 GCA_022511045.1 Prevotella sp. | reverse complement strand
CTGAGGTATTGGGGATAACCTTTGCTGCAATATTACGAGTAAAAGTCCACGCCATTGGCGTGAACCGTTCACTTTTACTCTTTGCAGCATTCCTCAAATTCCCCAATTATCAGAGATGCAAGAATAGAAAGCTAACGCTTCTTATCTAAATGTCTTGTTCTTTTTATCTTTTCATAGACAATACAAATTTAATTATACATTAGTGTGACACTCCGAAGAATATCACACTGCAAAGATAAACAGATTATCCCGAAACGCAAAGGAAATGGGAGAATAATTTTGTGGGGGAGCGGGAAATCTTACTCTCCATGCCATCCCATACCTCTTTCCTTGGCGGGCGACTCGTCTTTCAGTCGGAAGTCATATATCAGATTCGTTTCGTCCACCTTGACGAAATGCTTGGTGCCCTGTACCTCGTCCGTTGGTTTCTCCCAAATCATATCCACAAAGGCATCTGCATCATCTACGAAAGGCGTGCGCAACAACGTGTTCTCAAACAAGAATTGTACGGTCTCACCATCCCTGCCATCACCAAACACAACGTCCTCCTCATAGCCCGTTACCACACTATTGGTACAGAGCAACAGGAGTGGCTTCTCTGTCTTGGCAAAGCGCAACGCCGCACCACGATTGGCCGAATAAGGATAGAACTGTGCCAACGTCGTAGCGTTAACCAATGCCTGGCAACCATGAAGCGACAGACAGTCATCCTGCGTATTGCTGATGAGGCAGTTACTTAGAGTCACCTCTGAGTCATAAGCATATAATCCATGCCCTTTGCAGTTATGAATAATCGTCTGCTCCAATTCCACCTTTGTAGCCTCACACCGCAATCCTGTATTGGCGTTGCGTATCTCGCTGTTGGTCATTTCTACGCCTTGCGCTTCAGCAACGACATTCACGCCCTGCCATTGTCCACTGACACGGTCGTAGGGCAGGTAGTCAAACATGTGGTCCAGACGGTCGCCCCGCATCAGCACGTTATCTGTCACCAGCCTACCTTTTACTTCAACACCCGCTCCGTCATGAAAGAACAGCTTTGTATTTCTGATGGTCAGCGTTGCTCCCTCTTCTATGACAATGCCTTTGCCATAGACCACAATAGGCTTCGTCTGGTCAATAGTCTGGTCGCTGCTTACCACAAGGTCTGTCAGCTTCTGCGCATCCCAACTATAGGTGCGCAGATTGACACGCTGCACCACCCCACTCTCCAGCGTAAACAGCAAATGGTCCTCTACTAATTGAGGCGTATCCTGCATGTTCTCATTTGCAGTTACCTCCACAAACACGCGGATGCTGTCCCCATCCCTTATCTCTAAATCAGTCGCCACAGGATTGAGGAAAGTGCCGTCTACGTTAGCACGAAATCCCGACTGCCTGCCACGCTCCAAGCGCACATTTCTGATGCGTATGCCGTCGCCGGAATAGTTATACACCCAAAACGTATAAGTGCTGGATGGTACTGTCGAGAACAGGGTGTCCAGCCGCACTGTGTCTTTAGAGAAAGTAAGGCGATAACTGCCGTCCGTCGTAAACGAGTCGTTGTCCGTGCAGGCAGTCAGCAGCAACGCAACTATGCTGAGTAAAAAGAAAAGTCGTTTTATCATACTTAGATAAAACGACCTTTCGCAAGTTTTATTGTCTTGGACAATCCAAAATCCTTTGCTTTACTTGCCGAAGTAACGCTTCAGCAGTCCAGCGAAGCCTGCACCATGACGAGCCTCGTCCTTAGCCATCTCGTGGACGGTGTCGTGAATAGCGTCAAAACCAGCAGCCTTAGCGTTCTTGGCAATACGGAACTTATCCTCGCAAGCACCAGCCTCAGCAGCAGCGCGCTTTTCCAGATTGGTCTTGGTGTCCCATACACATTCGCCCAGCAGTTCTGCAAAGCGGCTTGCATGGTCAGCCTCCTCGTAGGCATAGCGCTTGAAAGCCTCAGCAATTTCGGGATAGCCCTCGCGGTCAGCCTGACGAGCCATAGCCAAATACATACCTACCTCGCTGCACTCACCATTGAAGTGGCAACGCAAATCTTCAATCATCTCTTCGCTGACACCCTCGGGCTTGCCATCGCCAATCTTATGGACAGTGGCAAACTCCGTCTCCTCTTTCACTTCCGAGAACTTCGAGGCGGGAGCCTTACAGAGTGGGCACTTCTCGGGAGCAGCATCGCCTTCGTGAATATATCCACAAACAGCGCAAATAAATCTTTTCTTCATAATATTCTTCTTATTTGATTGTTTAATGATAACTCTATCTGTCGTGCAAAGTTAAACACTTTTTTCCTACCAACCAATTTTTTCTGTTACATTTTCTGCTAATTATACGACGTCTAAATACAAAGCACACAAATATTTTGGATTCTCGGAGAAAAGATGTATCTTTGCAGCAGAAAACAAATACCGACGAATATATGAAAAGACTTATTTTCCTTTTAATGGCCACTATGACAATGGCTTTCAGTTATGCTCAGTATGATGACCCAGAGACGGCAAAACCTATCGAAGACATTGAAATAGAACGCCACTGTTCCTACTTAGAAATCGACGGGCAAGTGTACAACGACGTCATCATCACTATCAAGTCAGTGAGCCCAGATTATGTCCTCAACCAGAAAAGTAAAGTGAAAGTAACGGTTAAGAGCGAAAGCGGAAAGAAGGTGTACAAAAACACATTTACAAACTCTTACCTATACATTTTCGAGAGCGGTCAGGTGCAAGTAGGACGGCCAGAATTTGACCAAATAGTCATCAGCAAGGACGGTGACTCATGGAGCGGTGTCATCAAGGGCAAGGAAGGTATTTGGTGATACAACCCACTAAGCATAATAAATTCGGGACGAGCCCTACGGTTCGTCCCGAATCTGTTTTAAGCTCACTGCTGTGGCTGCTCCATCTTGCAGGGATTATCGTCTGTGCGATATTTTGTAAGCAAGGGTATCTGCTCACAAAGCGCATCGGCCAACAATCGGGCAACTTGATGGGCACCATAGACGTTATAATGGGTATTGTCCTGTTTGCCGTCTGGAATGGCAGGATGCTCTCCCGGAAGATACCACATGTGCAGTTTCTTCGAGCCTTCCACACCCAAGCCCTGCTCTAAATCATGCGTAATCTTAGTGGCATCGACAAAGAGGACATGGAGGCTGTCAGCCACATTGCGGGGAGCAACGGCATAAAGCCCATGAGTGTCTTTCAGGACACTACCCTCCTTTATATTCGCTCCGTCCTTGAACGTCGTGTTGCGCAACGACTCGTCGTCATTAGCGCGGGTTGCGTTCTTGGTGAAGTTACGACGCACTACGGGATTCATCAATACAGGAATACCGCCTTTAGCCCGTGTTTCATTGACGTACTTGGCCAAGTTGGCATCGAACGTAGAACCCGGGTCGGTATGACGCTTCTCATCGTTTTTCTTGGCATCATTATGACCAAACTGAATGATAACGTAGTCACCGGGCTGAATCTTGTCAAGCACTTTCTGCCAACGTCCCTCGTCAATAAAACTTTTTGACGAGCGACCGTTAACAGCATGATTATCAATGCGGACAAATGCCTCATCAAAGTAGCACTGCAAAGCCATGCCCCACCCTCGCTCTGGTGAGCCTTTCGACAAGTCTTTCTTCGCTGCCGTAGAGTCGCCAATGATAAAGACCGTCGTCACCTTCTGCCGTGTAGCAGCTGTCAGTAGCAGCAGTGCAAAGGCTGCCATTAAAAATTTCTTCATATCTCCAATTCTTTTATCGTCAATCTCTCACTGCCAGTCTCTCCGCCAATTCATCGGGACCAAGCAGTTGTTGTTCGCCTGTCTCCATATCTTTCAGCGTCACCTTACCAGCAGCTATCTCACTCTCTCCAGCCAGCGCGACAAAAGGTATTTGCTTGGCATTGGCATAGGACATCTGCTTCTTCATCTTGGCTGCATCAGGGTAAATCTCAGCACGGATGCCTTTGGCACGAAGCCTATTGATAATAGGCAGGCAATAGGCCGTCTCTTGCTCGCCAAAATTGATGAATAGCACCTGCGTCGTGGTCACCGAGTTCTTGGGATACAGGTCAAGCTGGTTAAGCACATCGTAAATACGGTCTGCACCGAACGAGATACCCACACCCGAGAGTCCAGGCATGCCAAAAATTCCCGTCAAGTTGTCGTAACGACCGCCACCTGTAATACTGCCTATCTGCACGTCCAGCGCCTTCACCTCAAAAATAGCACCCGTATAGTAGTTCAAGCCGCGCGCCAGTGTAAGGTCAAGTTGTATCTCGTTTCTGAGAGAGGTGAGCAGCGACAGGATAGTCTTTATCTCCTCCACTCCCTTGAGTCCTGTCTCGCTGTCTTTCAGCACCTCGGCAATGGTTTGCAGCTTCTCGTCGTTAGTGCCACTGAGCATAATGATAGGCTGCAACTTCTGTATTTGCTCCTCGGTCAGTCCATCCTCCCGCAGTTCCGTATTCACGTTGTCAATGCCAATCTTATCCAACTTATCAATGGCAACGGTAATATCCACTATTTTGTCGGCAGCTCCTATTACCTCGGCAATGCCAGAGAGAATCTTGCGGTTGTTTATCTTAATCTGTACGCGAATACCAAAACGCGAGAACACCTCGTCTACTATTTGCATCAGCTCTACCTCGTTAAGTAACGAATCAGAGCCTACGACATCGGCATCACACTGATAGAACTCGCGGTAGCGGCCTTTCTGCGGACGGTCTGCACGCCATACGGGCTGAATCTGATAGCGCTTGAAGGGCAGCTGCAGTTCCTCACGGTGCATCACCACATAGCGGGCAAAGGGAACGGTAAGGTCATAGCGCAGTCCCTTTTCACAAAGTTTTGCTGCCAAATGCAGTGCATTGCGCTCCCGCAGCTCGTCGTCCGTCGTCTTCGACAGGAAGTCGCCGCTATTCAGCACCTTAAACAGCAGTTTGTCGCCCTCCTCACCATATTTGCCCATCAGCGTCTGAAGGGTTTCCATAGCGGGTGTCTCTATCTGCTGAAAGCCATAGAGAGCGTACACTTCACGGATGGTATTGAAGATATAGTTGCGCTTGGCCATTTCTATGGGGCCAAAGTCGCGCGTTCCTTTGGGTATTGCTGGTTTCTGTGCCATTTATTTTCTCACGATGGTTTGTGCACGGTCTGGGCCGATGCTGATAATCTTAATAGGTGTCTCCAGTTCCCGCTCAAGGAACTGAACATAGTTTTTAAAGGCCTCGGGGAACTGCTCCTCTGAGGTGAATTGCGTCATGTCGGTTTTCCATCCGGGCAGCTCCTCATAGACTGGCTCAATGCCTTGCTCTATGTCGTAGGGGAAGTCGCGAGTCAGCTCGCCATTCACCTTATAGGCAGTACAAGCCTTAATGGTGTCGAAACCGTCCAGCACATCGCTTTTCATCATAATCAGCTGTGTCACGCCGTTCACCATCACAGAATAGCGCAAGGCCACAAGGTCTATCCACCCGCAACGGCGCTCACGTCCCGTCACGGCACCGTACTCGTGACCGAGGTCACGCATCTTCTTGCCCGTCTCGTCAAACAGTTCGGTAGGGAACGGCCCCGCACCCACACGGGTACAATAGGCTTTCATAATGCCATAGACCTCGCCTATCTTGTTGGGCCCGATGCCCAGACCCGTACAAGCACCCGCACAGATGGTATTGCTGGAGGTAACGAAAGGATAGCTGCCAAAATCTACGTCGAGCATGGTCCCCTGTGCACCCTCGCACAGCACGCTCTTGCCGTCGCGCAACAATTGGTTTATCTCGTGCTCAGAGTCCACCAACTGGAACTTACGCAGATAGTCTATGCCCTCCAGCCACTTTTTCTCGGCTTCCGTAACGTCATATTCAAAGCCTAACGACTGTAAGATGGCCTCGTGGCGAGCCTTGCGGGCAGCATATTTCTCCTCGAAGTTCTCGAGAATATCACCCACGCGCAGTCCGTTGCGGCTTACCTTGTCCGTATACGTCGGTCCTATGCCCTTGCCCGTCGTTCCAACCTTGTTCTTGCCTTTCTGCGCTTCGTAGGCGGCATCCAACACACGGTGGGTAGGCATAATGAGGTGGGCTTTCTTGGATATGTGCAAACGATGCTGCAACTCATGGCCACTGGCCTCCAGCGCCATTGCCTCCTCCATAAACAAGTCGGGGGCCAGCACAACGCCATTGCCGATAATATTTACCTTGCCGCCCTGAAAGATGCCAGAGGGTATGGAGCGAAGCACATACTTCTCACCATTGAACTCCAACGTATGGCCGGCATTGGGGCCGCCCTGAAAGCGGGCTACCACATCGTACTGCGGCGTCAATACGTCGACTACCTTACCCTTACCTTCGTCGCCCCACTGCAATCCCAGCAGGACGTCTACTTTTCCTTTATTCATGCTTCTTGTCTTTTTATTTTATTCTTTCTTGCTTTCGTGGCTTGACGCGTAATCTTGGCCTGACAAGTGCTGCAAATGCCATAGATATACAGCGTGAACCCGTCCTTGCGAAAACGCTTGGTACGCAGGCCGTTGATGGTCTCTGTAAGCTGGGGCGCCTTCACCTCCGTCACCTTGCCGCACATCGTGCATATCTGGTGACAATGGCTGTTGTTGTAATAGCAGGCCTCGTATTTTGTCGTCGACTGAAACCGATGACGTATCACCAACCGTAGCTCCAGAAACAGTTTCATCGTGTTGTACAGCGTGGCCCTGCTCACTGGGAAGTTATACTCGCCGTCCAGCTTATCGTCTAACTCTTCCAGCGTAAAATGGCCATCCATGCTGTAAACAGCATCCAATATCATAAAGCGCTCAGGAGTTTTCCTGTGCCTGTTCAGTTCCAAATAGTTGGTAAGAATATTCTTGACCTCTATCTTCGCGTTCTCTTTCATTTTATGTGGCTAAGTGGTTAAAAACCGCACAAAATTACTACTTTTTCTTCAGACAACGGCAATATTATTTATAAAAAATCTAAATTCCCATCGGAGTCAGAGTTCGAGGTGTATTGACTTGAGCGCACTCTTGGCCATGCGCTCGTAGACAAGCCCAAGTTCTGCAAACCGCAGGACACTCTGGTAGGCAGCTTTCCGCACCGAGGGGAAAGGCCCCTCAAGGGCGGCCAACAGCTGGTCAAGATATTCGTTAATGCCGCGCTCGTTGGGCTCCTGCCCGTTCATAAACAGGCGGCTGAGGACGTGAAAACCGCAAAGCTGATAGTACTCCTTGTCAGAGGCTAACCACTGATAGGCTTTCTCGGGGGCATAGGACAGGTGTTGCCACAGGTTAAAGGCAGCCTGCTCGGCTATCTCTTGCGAGGGCATCTGCTCCATCCAGATGTCAGTCACCTCGGACAGCATCTCGTCTGCCGGCATCAGCATGGTAGCCAAAATCTTACACTCGCGAACCTCCTCTTTCCACAGGGCAATGGCAAGATGATAGAGTGCAGAGGGCGAGGCTTCCTGGGCGGAGCGAATCTCTGCCGCCTTCTCCTGCAACCGGGGCAACGTAGCTCCCCAGTTCAGCTTGTACGTCAGTCCCTTGTCGCGCATAGACTGTGCCACTGCGCCATCCATCATCAGCCGAAACGACTGCTTAATGTCTCTCACCCACGCTGCCGTTTCCCGACCTTCCGTCATGCCTTTTGCAGCCATTGTTTCCGTTGTCTCTTCCATAAATTATATCAGCGTACCGTATTCCGTGCTGTATCTTAGCATCTGGTGAGCATAGCCCTCTGAATAGGTCACCTGTATGTCGCAAATTTTGTGCTGCTCGTCATATACGGGCGTCAGCACGGGATTGATGAATCCTTTGTAGGGCGCAAGGTCAAGCCTCTTGTACCGCTCCAAGACTTCTTGGTGCAGTGTACCGTCCACCTTGACGGCATAGCGCTCCACCAGCTGTCGGGCAGCCTCGTAGTCTCCCTCGCTCTTGATGCGCTGTACCTCGGCTAACAGCTGGGCAAACAGGCCACGCAACCGCGCGTAGTCGGTAATGCGAACATAGGTTTTCCCCTCTCGCCGCTCCAGTTTTATCACGTCGCCCTGCTCGTAGCACCAGTGGGCTATGAGCGCACGGTTTCTCATGTGCGCCTCCTCAATCTGCTGCCCTGGGGCTATGCGGACAAGCTGCGTCAGCAGGCCATTCATAATATAGGTATAATACTGCGACTTATAAGCCTCGCCGTCAGGCAACAGACCCAACTCGACGAGTTTCTGGTCGGCAATGTAGTAAAGGCCGAACAAGTCGGCACGTGCCTCCTCAATGGTGTTGCCATAGGCCTTCAGCGCATCGGGGTCAGTATCGGGCAGCAACTGGCCACTGCCGTGTCCCAAGCACTCATGCAGGTCGGTATGCAGGTCGTCGCAGGCATCGCCATAGCGCTCTATCAGTTGCAGCGTCTCGCCGTCAATGACAAACTCCTCCTTGAAGCCACTGCCGTGAGCAGCCTTGTTGTAGGCATCGGTAATGTTCGATATGGTAATGCTCTTGCTGCCGTGCCGAGCCCTTATCCAGTCGGCATTGGGCAGGTTGATGCCGATAGCCGTCGACGGGTATTCGTCGCCACCCAGCATGGCCGCACAAATGGCGTTAGCCACCACACCCTTTACCTCGGGTTTGCGGAAACGGGCATCCACAGGCGAGTGGTCCTCGAACCACTGGGCATTGCGGCTGATGGTCTGCGTGCGCTTGGTAGCCTCCAAATCTTTATACTCCACGATGCCCTCCCACGAGCCCTTCAGCCCCAGAGGGTCGCCATAGACCTCTATGAACCCATTGACAAAGTCTACCCTGCCCTCGTGTTCACCGACCCACTCAATGCAATAGTCGTTAAACCGCTGCAGGTCGCCAGTCCTATAATAATCTATAAGGTGTCCGATAACCCTCCACTGGTGCTCGTTCTCGGCTACCGTCTGCGCCTTCTCCAACCAATGGACGATGTGTCGGATGGCATTGGCATAGCGGCCGTTGGCCGACCAGACCTCCTCCGTCACCACGCCGTCCCGCTTGACGAGCGTTGAGTTCAGTCCGTAGGACACAGGCTCCGCGTTCGTCGCGTCCGCCTGCTTCATACGGGCATAGAAGTCCTCCGCCTCCTGCTGCGTCACACCCTGGTAGTAGTTGCAAGCCGATGTCAGTATCAAGTCCTCGCCGTCAGCCTTGTTCACCCGTTTGGGCAACACCGCCTCGTCGAAGATGACAGGGAACAACTCGCAACACAAGTCGTCCACCGTCTCGCCAGAGCGCAACGGCAACCGCGAAGCCTCCACCCGCCGTAAGGCCGAGCGCAGGAACTGCTCGCTGAACGTAGGCTTGAACTTCTCGCAGCCATAGTGGTGATAGATGCCATTGGAGAACCAAACCCGCTTCAGATAAGTCTCCAAAGCCCGAAAGTCGCTGCTCTCGTGGTCTATTGTCAAGTCGGTGTACACCACCTCCAACACCTTGCGGATGCGCAGGTTGTAACGTCCGAACTGGTCGAAAGTAATGTCGCGGCCGTAGAGCGTGGCCTGCGAGAGATAGTAGACCAACTCCTTCTGCAATAACGACAATTGCTCAAACCCGTCAAGACGGTATCTGAGCAATTGAATGTCCGCAAAGCGTTCATCCGTATAATTCATCCTTCAGAAAAAAATTACTTCTTTGCCTTTTTATCCTTCTTCGCATTTAGCGGAGCATGCTTCAGACGATATTCACGCGGCGTCATCCCCATCACCTTGTAGAAAGAGGCATAGAACGACTGACGGTTGGCAAACCCCACCATGTCACTCACATCCTCCATGCGCAAGTCCTGATACCTGCGGTCAACAAGGATAGCCATCGCCTCCTCTATCCGGAACTTGTTGACGAAAGAAGTATAGTTCATGTGGAACCTCACGTTCACCACCGCAGAGATGTAACGCGTGTTCGTCCCCAAGTCCTCGGCAAGTTTTTTGGCTGAATAATCTTTGTCTTTGTACTTCTTCTTCATGACGATGATGTCCAGGATTCGCTCCTTCATATCGTCCATCAATTTGGGGCTCACAAGCGACCTGTAATGCGCCTCCTTGTCCTGCCTTTCAGTAATGTTATACTTCGCCATAACCCGTTATAACAATGATTTAAGTTTATGATTGATTGGCAAAAATACAAAGAATTTTCCAATCACCAGCCAAATCCCCTCAAAAAATATTCATTTTTAACAAATTCCCCTCCTCCGCAAAAAAAAGTTTGGAAATTATTTGGTCGGTTCAAAGAAAGTTAGTACCTTTGCACCCGCAAAACAAAAAACGTTGCACCCGTAGCTCAGTTGGTAGAGCACCTGACTCTTAATCAGGGTGTCCAGGGT
>JAFLSF010000065.1 GCA_022511045.1 Prevotella sp. | reverse complement strand
GCATCTGACTACGGATCAGAAGGTTGTGGGTTTGAATCCCGCGGGAGTCACAAAGCAAGTCAGCAGGAGAGTGTCAACACTCTCCTGTTTTTCTGCGGAGTATGCACACCATGAGTGCGAACTATTAAAGTTCGTATCTTTGCAAACATGATTATCAAGTACGGAAAAATTACACTTTCACACAGAAAAGGAAGCGTATGGTGAGTAAAGGACAGATAAAATTAGTCAAGTCGCTGGAGATGAAAAAGAGCCGCAGACGGGAAGGCCTATTTGTGGCAGAGGGGCCAAAAGTGGTGGGTGACCTGCTGAGGGCGGGCTTTACACCCCACTCTATTTTCTCGACAGTGGAACGCGAGGGGGCACAACTGGTGACAGAGGAGGAACTGCGCAGACTGTCGTTCTTACAACATCCGCAAGAGGTGTTAGCAATATTCCACTTACCAGCAGCAACAGACAAACAGAACCCAGACTCCGAGCATCATACTTCACTTGCATTAGCCTTAGACGGGGTGCAAGACCCTGGCAATGTAGGCACCATCATCCGCATTGCTGACTGGTTTGGCATTAGCACCGTCTACTGCTCTCCAGATACGGCTGATGCCTACGCTCCAAAAGTAGTGCAAGCCACAATGGGCAGTCTGGCTCATGTACGCATTATCTACTGCGACCTTGTGGAATTGTTGTCGAAAGCCAACTGTCCCATCTACGGCACTTTGCTGGACGGACAGGATATATATAAGCAAAAATTGTCAAACGAGGGAATCATCGTCATGGGTAACGAGGGAAACGGTATCAGCGAGTCTGTTCGAAAACTCATCACCAACCCACTACTTATCCCTAACTTCAATGCGAAAGACGAAACGGCAGAAAGCCTAAACGTGGCGATAGCAACGGCCATCACCTGCTCGGAATTTCGCAGAAGGAGTTAAGGCTTTTCATCACAGGGACAGGCTTTTGCATCCCCAAACGTTTTCAGAGCTTCGTAGATGCGTTGGACGGGCAATCCCATCACATTGAAATAACTGCCATTTAAGGCCGTCACTCCAATATAGCCTATCCACTCTTGTATGCCATAAGAACCTGCTTTGTCCATCGGTTTATACTTGCAGACGTAATATTGGATTTCTTCGTCAGAAAGTTGCTTGAACGTCACATCTGTAATTACTGTAAAACTTTGCTGGCGCTGTAAAGTAGTTAGCGTAACACCAGTCATAACCTGATGCGTCTGTCCACTTAATTTGCGCAACATGCGGCAGGCATCTGCCTCATTGCGGGGTTTACCCATCACCTCGTCGCCTAAAACAACTATCGTGTCGGCTGTTATTACCAACTCGTCTGCAGTCATTGAGTGACGATAAGCCTCCGCTTTCTTTTTTGATATGTACTCGGCAATCTCCTGTGTGGGCAGATTAACAGGATAGCTCTCGTCAATATCATTGAGAACGCGTATCTCGAAAGCTACATCAAGGCCTGCCAACAGTTCTTTACGGCGCGGCGAATTACTGGCCAATATAATATGATAGGGCGTTACCATCCAAATGCCATTTCGTTGTTCATCCACTTACCTTGAGCACGTAGCGTCTGCTCTACAACATCGCGAACGCACCCCATGCCTCCCTTTCGTTCACTAATATAAATGCTCGCCTCGCATACTTCGACGCAGGCATCCTTAGGACATACGGGACAGCCTACACGACGCATCACCTGCAAATCGGGCACATCGTCACCCATAAACATTACTTCGTCGTCCGCATAACCGTATTTGGCTGTAAACTCCTCGTAGGTCTTAATCTTGACGGAAGAACCCAAATATATATCCTCCATACCTAATCCCTCGTAACGGGTACGCACAGCCTCTATTCTGCAACCACTGATGATAGCTATACGTAATCCTGCTTTCATAGCCAACTGAATAGCATAACCATCCTTGATATTAACAGTACGTAGTGGCGTACCTTCCAAATCGAGGGCAATGGTTGACGAGGATAGTACACCGTCAAGGTCAAGCACGATGGCCCGTATCTTCCGTAAGTCGTAATTTATCATATATTTCGATTGTTTTCTTATGAATATTCTGCGACATCTGGCTGTAAATCTGACGTACATCTGCATCGTCAATAAGAGCTTCCTGCATACGAATAACATTCTCGTCGTAGCGCACGGTAGGACCCGTCTGAGCCTCCAAAGGATGTAATTGGTGTACCTTGCGGGCTGTCTCGTCAATAAGCGGTAGCATTACATCGAACGGTAAACCCACCTGGGCCAAAATATCAGCCGAGAGGGTATAGCAATGGTTAGCAAAGTTGCAGGCAAAGACAGCTGCCAAGTGCAAATGCTTTCGTCTATCGGAGGACAACTCATAAACATGACGGCTGATACTTTCAGCCAATAAACGTAGCATAGAGGGAACAAGAGGCTCCTCTGTAAATGTTTCGGAACAAGACTCCTCTATAAATATGGGAATATCACAGAAATCCACCAAGCGTTCTTTTGAGAATGTCTGCATAGGATAGAGCACGCCATAATGATGAAAATAGCCTTTAAACACATCCATCGGTATTGAGCCTGCCGTATGTAGGAAGAGACGATTCTCCCTACCCTTTGCAACCTCTGCAAGCACATTGGCAATCGCGCTATCCTTTACACTGACAATATAAGCGTCTGCATCCTTTGGCAAGCAATCTATTTGGTCTGTAGCCATACCGCAGAACGTCGCAGACCGCATAGCTAAAAGTTGCGCCAGCGCATTGGCAGAAGTCATAGTACGGCTATAGATAGCAACCACTTCATGACCTGCCTGCTGTAAAGCTACGCCAAGATTGGTGGCCAGTTTTCCTGCACCTATCAGTACTATCCGCATAATTCCCCGTTCTCCTATACCAACTTTTCAGAACTTATCAACATGGACACTTTCCCACTTCAGGCGTTCCTCATTCTGCGGTTTGCGCTCATCGGCTTTATAGCCTATAGCCAATATGCAGAGACACGAAAGGTTATCGGGAATATTAAGCACACCTTGAATAACGGTGTCAGCACTGGTTCCGTCTGTTAATCCGCGTCCACGCATCTGAATCCAGCAAGAGCCCAGCCCCAAATCCTCGGCCTGATACTGCATAGAGATGGCGGCAATGCTTCCATCCTCCACCCAGCAATCGTTCTGCAAAGGGTCGCCTAAAACTACAATAGCCAGTTGAGCATCACGCAGGAACTGACCACCCATATCCTTCGCATCTGACAGTTTCTCGAGATCTGTTTTATCGTCGACTACTACAAACTGCCAAGCGCGCATCCCTTTCGAGGTAGGCGACATAAGGCCTGCACGAAGTATGGTTTTTACGTCGTCGCCGTCAATCTCTTGAGTCGTAAACTTGCGATGAGAACGGCGCTGTTGCACTAAATCCTTGAAATTCATTGTATGTATTTTCCTTTTTGGTTTGACAGATTGCAAAAGTACAAAGAATAAATGAATTTTGGCACGATGTTTGCTGAAAATTTGAAGAAACGAACAATAAATAATAATATAAGGTATATGCAAAAAGGTAACATTGGGGTTACGACTGAGAACATTTTCCCCGTCATCAAAAAGTTTCTCTATTCCGACCATGAGATTTTCCTGCGTGAAATGGTTAGTAATGCCGTTGATGCTACGCAGAAATTAAAGACATTAGCCCAGCAGGGCGAATTTAAGAGTGAACTTGGCGACCTGACAGTACGCATCAGCTTGGACACAGAGAAGGGTACCATTACCATTTCGGATCATGGCATTGGTATGACTGAGGAGGAAATAGACAAGTATATCAACCAGATAGCCTTCTCTGGCGTAAATGACTTCTTGGAGAAATACAAAGACAATGCCAACAACATTATTGGCCACTTCGGACTGGGCTTTTACTCCAGTTTTATGGTGTCGAAGAAGGTTGAGATTATCACTCGCTCATACAAGGAAGGTGCAAAGGCTGTAAAGTGGAGTTGTGACGGCAGTCCTGCTTACGAGATTGACGATGCAGAGAGAGAGGAGCGCGGAAGCGATATTATCCTATACATCGACGATGATTGTAAGGAATTCCTTGAGAAAGAGAAAATCCAGCAATTGCTCACGAAGTATTGTAAGTTCATGGCCGTGCCTGTAGCTTTTGGCAAAAAACAGGAATGGTCAAGTGACGAGAAAAAAATGGTGGATACACAGGAAGACAACATCATCAACGATGCAGAACCACTATGGACTAAGGCTCCGTCAACTCTGAAGGATGAGGATTACAAAACATTCTATCGCACCCTCTACCCCATGCACGACGAGCCAATGTTCTGGATTCACCTCAACGTTGACTATCCATTCAATCTGACTGGTATTCTCTACTTCCCTCGCATCAAGTCGAACATCGAACTGCAACGTAACAAAATCTCATTGTATTGCAATCAAGTGTTTGTCACAGACCAAGTAGAAGGTATCGTGCCAGAGTTCCTCACCTTGCTGCATGGCGTCATTGATTCGCCAGATATTCCATTGAACGTTAGCCGCAGTTATCTGCAGAGCGACCGCGAGGTAAAGAAAATATCGACATACATCACCAAGAAAGTAGCCGACCGTTTGCAGTCTATCTTCAAGGAGAATCGCAAGGAGTATGAAGAGAAATGGGACGACTTGAAGTTGTTTATTAACTACGGAATGCTTTCAGAGGAGTCATTCTACGACAAAGCCAAAGATTTCGCTTTGTTGAAAGACACCGAAGATAAGTATTTCACTTACGACGAGTACAAGACACTCATAGAGTCGAACCAGAAAGATAAGGAGGATAATCTCATCTATCTTTATGCAACGGATAAGGAAGAACAATATTCCTACATTCAAGGTGCCAAAGATAAAGGCTACTCAGTACTGTTGTTCGACGGGCAATTAGATGTACCTGTCATTCAGATGCTGGAACAGAAATTTGAAAAGAGTCGCTTTACACGCGTCGACAGTGACATTATAGACCGTCTTATTGTCAAGGACGATCAGCCTAAGTCTAACCTAACGGAGGAAGAATCTGCCAATTTGTCACAGGTATTCAAGTCACAAATGCCAAAGATGGATAAGACGGAATTCATGGTTGAGGTACAAGCTTTGGGCAGCGAGCAACGTCCAGTAGTCGTTACGCAAAATGAATGGATGCGCCGTATGAAGGAAATGAGCCGTTATCAGCAGGGCATGAACTTCTACGCTCAAATGCCAGACTCCATGAATCTTGTGCTGAATAGTGACCATCCATTGGTTAAGCGTGTGTTGGATGACTGCAAGCAGAACACCGAGGAGGCGCTGAAACCCATCGATTCTGAACTAAAAGGACAAGAAGCCAGACTGGCTGCCATCCGTCAACAACAGGACAAAAAGAAAGCGGATGAACTGACACAGGACGACCGCGATATGAAAGCCGAGGCAGAGAAAGCTGTTGAAGAGCAAAAACAGAAGAAAGAGCAGGTGCTGAGCGACTACGCTAAGCAGAATGACATTGTTCATCAGCTCATTGACTTAGCTCTATTACAGAATGGTATGTTGCGCGGTGAAGCACTTGACAAGTTCCTCCGTCGTTCCATAGAACTGATTAAATAGTTTTTAGCAGATACTATTTAGGAAACTATATAAACTAAGAGCCACCGCCTAAACTAAGACGGTGGCTCTTTTTATTAGTAGAACAAAAAACACCCGCGCCGTCTATTTAGGTGCGGGTGTCGTTTAGAATCTTACAGTTTACTTGCTGTCTGCTTCTGCGGCTTTAGTGCGTGGGTCATCCTCACCATACAAGCTATAGTAAGCCTGATAGCGGTTGTAGCCCCACTTTACCAACTCCTTGTCTGGGTCAAGTTCCTTAGCCTTATCGAAAGCCTCAATAGCTTGTCCCAAGAAATCCTTTCGCATAGCTTCATTATCCGTATTTGCAGCCTGTGAACTCAGACAGATTCCGAGATAGGTGAAGATAGGAGCATTGTCGGGCTTCGCAGCAGCCGCCTTACGGAACCATTCAACGGCCGTAACAGCATCGTTGTCTGTCATAGCAATAAAGCCCTTACCAGCCAAAGCCGTGAAGCTGTTGGGATATTTAGCCAGATGATTATCCAAGAGAGCCAACTGTGCAGCCTTGTCTTTCTGACCTTCATACATAGAGTTCAGAGCATCCAGCACAATATCGTTAGCAGGTTCCTGCTCATACAAAACCTTCAACTGATTGATACAAGCCAGCGAATCCTCATGAGTCTTCAAGTCACTACGCATAGCAAACAACTTGTATCTCAGAGCATCTTCTTTCTGAGTGGGGTCCTGCATGGCTGCTGCCAAATATCTGTCTGCGCGGGCAAATTCTTTTGCCTCAAAAGCAAAACGTCCAGCCCAGTAAGCAACCTGTCCTGCATACTCAGCCTCAGCCTTGTGGTCTTGGTCTGCAAACAATGGGTCTACGGAAGAGTCTGTAAAAGCTCCCCAGTAACGTAATGTACCAGCAGTGTTGTTGTGCTGCGACGCATCTTGTCCGATGGTCACCAAGTGCTGACGAACAGCCCAGATACGGTCTGCATTCTTTTTGGCAAAACGAGGGGCAACCTTTCCTTTGGCGTTAGGAAGTTGGTCATACTTGTTACACTCAATAGCCATATCAATGGCATTACAGATAGCATTAGCCATACCCAGCGTATCATAGGGTTTCACTTGACCACCCGTTGTGGCTGCCAAAGTATTTTCGGCCATTGTTCCCGTCTCGGCGGCAACCTTATCCATAGCCAAATCTACCAAATGGTTGTAAGCACGAGCCTTCTCGCTGTCATCTGCCAACTGACCAAGACTGTTTTTCACCAGCTGAACGGCGTCAGCATAATTCTTTGACTTCATGATTGCTTTGAGAGCATCGCTGTCGGCGGCAAAGGCTATGGAACCTGCCATAAGCATCATTGCCATCATCATCATCTTTTTCATAAGTCGTTAATGTGTCTTTAATAAGATTTAATTGGTTAAACATTTTTATTCGTTATTCTCTGCGAGTTCGGGATTTTCTGGGACCTCGGCAGTCTCAATATCCTCGTCCTCGTCTTGATTGCTCATCACCTTGCAGACAGAGGCAATGGTATCGTTTTTCTTGGTGAGGTTAATAAGACGTACACCTTGCGTAGCACGACCCATCACGCGAACATCAGCCACTTTCAAGCGGATAAGGATGCCCGACTTGTTGATAATCATCAAGTCATTCTCGTCCGTCACCACCTTGATGGCCACCAAACGCCCCGTCTTTTCCGTAACGGCCAGCGTCTTCACACCCTTAGCTCCGCGTGCAGTCTTACGATAGTCCTCTATCTCCGAGCGCTTTCCGTAGCCATTCTCCGAAACTACCATAATGGTTTCCGTTTTCGGGTCGTTGACACATACCATGCCTACTACTTCGTCGTCGCCACCGTCCAGACGCATAGCTATGACACCCGTCGACACACGTCCCATAGTACGAACGTCTTTCTCATCAAAGCGGACAGCACGGCCGTTGCGGTTGGCTAACAGCAATTCATTCTGCCCGTTAGTCAGTCGAACGCCTACCACAGCATCGCCCTCGTTGATGTTTATAGCACGGACACCTGCGGCACGAACATTCTTATATTGGTCCAAACGTGTTTTCTTGATGACACCCTGTTTGGTGGCAAACACCACATAGTGTGATTGCAGGAACTCCTCGTCGTTGAAGTTCTTGATGCGCAATACAGCATTAACGGCATCATCGGGCTCGATGTTCAGCAAATTCTGGATAGCGCGTCCCTTCGAGTTCTTGTCACCCTCGGGTATTTCATAACACTTTTGCCAATAGCAGCGACCCTTTTGGGTGAAGAAAAGCAACGTATTGTGCATCGTGGCAGGATAGATATACTCTGTAAAGTCGTTGTCACGATGGCGGGCAGCCTTAGCTCCTACTCCACCGCGTCCCTGCTCGTGGAACTCGTCAAGCTTAGTGCGCTTGATATAGCCCATGTGCGAAATAGTAATCACTACTGGGTCGTCTGGATAGAAGTCTTCGGCGTTGAATTCGTGGTCGAAGGGGATAATCTCCGTACGGCGCACGTCACCATACTTCTCCTTAACCTCCTGCAACTCGTCTTTCATCACCTGCTTGCAACGCTCGGGATTGTTCAGAATTTCCTCCAAGTCAGCAATCAGTTTCATCAAGTCATCATACTCTTGGTGCAACTGGTCGACACGCAGACCCGTCAATTGACTGAGACGCATATCGACAATAGCCTTCGACTGGAGCTCGTCCAGCTCAAAGCGGGCTTCCAAGTTGCGCTGGGCCTCGCTCGGAGTCTTCGAGTTGCGAATGATGCGCACCACCTCGTCAATATTATTGACGGCAATGATTAAGCCCTCTAAAATGTGGGCGCGCTCTTGGGCTTTGCGCAGGTCATACTTCGTGCGGCGGATAGTCACATCGTGGCGATGCTCAACGAAATACTTGACACACTCCTTCAGCGTAAGCAGGCGGGGACGTCCCTTTACCAACGCAATGTTATTGACTGAGAACGAGCTCTGTAGAGCCGTCATCTTGAACAATTTGTTCAACAACACATTGGCATTGGCATCGCGCTTGCAATCAACAACGATACGCATACCTTGACGTCCAGACTCGTCATTGACGTTGGCCACGCCCTCAATCTTATGCTCGTTGACCAAGTCAGCAATATACTTCACAAGGTCAGCCTTATTAACACCATAAGGAATCTCCGTAACCACAATTTTGTCGTGCGTCTCCGTGCTCTCAATCTCAGCCTTTGCACGCATCACAATACGGCCACGCCCCGTCTCGTAGGCATCCTTCACACCCTGCAGGCCATAAATATAAGCTCCCGTAGGGAAGTCTGGGCCCGGGATATACCTCATCAGCCCCTCAGTATCTATGTCGGGATTATCAATATAAGCACAGCAACCGTCTATCACCTCACCCAAATTGTGCGTAGGCATATTCGTAGCCATACCTACGGCAATACCATTACCGCCGTTCACCAACAGGTTAGGAATCTTCGTAGGCATGACGCTGGGCTCCACCAGCGAGTCGTCGAAGTTGTTCACCATGTCTACGGTCTCTTTCTCCAAGTCGTCCATGATGTGCTCACCCATCTTCGAGAGACGGCACTCCGTATAACGCATGGCGGCTGGCGAGTCGCCATCCACCGAGCCGAAGTTACCTTGACCGTCTACCAGCGTATAGCGCATGTTCCACTCTTGGGCCATACGCACCAAAGCACCATAGACGCTCGAGTCGCCGTGAGGGTGATACTTACCAAGCACCTCACCTACTACGCGCGCACATTTCTTATACGGCTGGGTAGAGACGTTGTTGATACCCATCATACCATAGAGAATACGGCGATGAACGGGTTTAAATCCGTCACGAACATCAGGCAGGGCACGAGCCACGATAACAGACATCGAATAGTCGATGTACGATGACTTCATCTCCTCCTCGATGTTGATTTTTACAATTCTGTCGTTGTCAAATGTTTGGTCCATTATTTTATCACATTTTGCGTTTAAGGCCATTTCCAAGCCCGCTGACGCATTTTACCATATTTGTTATTAGGGTACAAAGGTAGTGCAAACCGAGCAAAATACAAAATAAATTTGCATTTATTTTTATTTTCGAGGTGCAGCCTACCTTGACCAATGGTCAAAGGTCAAAGAATAAGTGAGCAAAAAACCAAAAGTATTTTGAGTTTTTTCGAGCAGGAGCAAGAAAAACAGAGCCGCATCTGCGACTCTGTTCTATTGATAAACATCTTTAACTGCTTTTTCTCCACTATTCATTAGCGAAGTTTCAATTCCGTTGGGTCAAAGCCTCGTAAGTACCTGAAGTCTTTCCATACACCAGCTTTCCGATAGGCCTCCAATGCCTCTTGGGGGACAAAAACCCGAATTCGTTCATAACATCCATCATAGTTATTGGCAGTATAGAAAGCGAGCGAATGAACATTTGGGGGCGTAGTATTTAGAGAATACAGAGTATATAAACTTTTACACTCAGCAAACGCATAATCTCCAATCTCAGCAACGGAGTTGCCTATCGTCACGCTTTCAAGCCCACACTCAACAAACGCAACTTCTCCAATCTTGGTAACGGAATTTGGTATCGTCACAGATTCTAACTTTCTACAGTAATAAAATGCAGAACGACCTATTGACATAACAGAGTTGGGAATCGTTATCTCCGTCAAGTCAGAACAGCAAGAAAAGGCCCCCTCGCCAATAGCGATCACCGCGTAAGTTTTGCCATTGTGGGTAACTGATGAAGGTATAACAACTTTTCCACGATAACTGGCTTCTAGTCCTCTATCACGCCAGACTTCCACTGCTGTATTATTATCCGTGAATTTATAATAGATGGTTACGCCATCAGCATTAACTGCCTTAAAGTCGTGAGGCTGTATACCCCAACCTCCACCTGATGGGGGTCCGCCAGGAGCATCTGGCCAGTTAGGAAAGCCGTCATCATCGTCCCCACCACACGAAACGAATCCCACACTCAACATAGCCACCATCATCATGGCAAACAAATAATAAATGTTCT
>JAFLSF010000064.1 GCA_022511045.1 Prevotella sp. | reverse complement strand
GATTCTTGCGCAGTCTCTTCTTGCGCTTGTGAGTAGCCATCTTGTGGCCCTTCTTTTTCTTTCCGTTTGGCATAATTACTGTGAATGATTTTAGAATATAAACTTATTGTTAATTATTTCATCTTGGCGATAAAGCTCTTGCAGGGTTTGAACGCAGGAATATCGTGAGCCTCAATAACCATTGTCGTGTTCTTTGAAATGTTACGGGCTGTCTTCTGTGCTCTGCGCTTTACTGAAAACGTGCCAAAGCCGCGAAGATAGACATTCTCTTTCTCCACTGCCATACACTGGCGTACCTCTTCCATGAAGGCCTCCAGCGTGATGGCGACATCTTTCTTTGGAAGGCCAGTGTTTTCAACGATTTTGTTGATAATATCTGCTTTTGTCATCTTTGTATTGTTTTATATTTTTAATTTCAGGATGCAAAGATACTGATTTCAAGCGGGATAAGGAAATTTTCGCGGCACTTTTTTATAAAAAAGGTGTTTTTTCATTGGTTTACGCCATTATTTTGTATCTTTGCACTATCTTTTAAAACTATTTACAACATGAAACAGACCAAGATAGTAGCATCCGTCAGCGACAGGCGTTGTGACGTGGACTTTATCCGCCAACTTTACAATAACGGAGTAAACGTAATCCGCATGAATACGGCTCACGCTTCGGAGGAGGGCGTTAAGAATATAATAAGGAACGTGCGCGAAGTGAGTCGGCACATTGGCATCTTGATTGACACCAAAGGTCCAGAGGTGCGTACTACGGGCTGTGCAGAACCAATCCAGTTTAAGACGGGTGATGTGGTCAAACTCTTTGGTCGGCCAGAGATGGATTCTTCTCACGATATTGTCAACCTGTCGTATGAGAACTTCGCCGCTGACATTCAAGAAGGAGACCATGTGTTGTTCGACGACGGAGCCTTAGACATGGTGGTTATCGGTATCAACGGCCCACAGGTTGTCGCGCAAGTAACCAACGACGGAGTATTAGGCTCCCATAAGAGTGTAAATGTTCCAGGGCGTCATATTGACTTGCCAGCACTGACAAGCAAGGACCGCAAGAATATTATGCTGGCCATAGACCAAGACATTGATTTCATCGCTCATTCATTCGTTCGCTCCGCTGCGGACGTTCGTGCCGTGCAGGCTATTTTGGATGCGTATGATTCAGGCATCAAAATCATTTCAAAGATTGAAAACCAAGAGGGCCTCGACAATATTGACGAGATTATTGATGCCTCGTATGGCATTATGATAGCTCGCGGCGACTTGGGCATCGAGGTGCCTATAGAACAGATTCCAGGTATTCAGCGCCGCATCATCCACAAGTGTATACAGAAGAAGAAACCCGTCATTGTGGCCACTCAGATGTTGCACACCATGATTAACAATCCTCGTCCCACGCGTGCCGAGGTGACCGATATAGCCAACGCCATCTATTCATGTACTGATGCCTTGATGCTCTCTGGCGAGACGGCCAGTGGAAAATATCCCATTGAGGCTGTCAAGACAATGGCGGCTATCGCAGAACAGGCCGAGCAGGACCGTATGCGTGGTAACATAGAGATACCCCTACCTCCCAATTGTGACATCCGCGAGTTCATGGCACATTCGGCCATAGAGGCTACGGAAAAGTTAGGCGTCAAGGGAATTATAACCGACTCAACCACAGGCACTACAGCTCGTTCGTTAGCGGCTTTTCGCGGGCCTCATCCCGTATTGGCCATTTGCTATAACGACAAATTGCAACGTCTGTTAAATCTCTCCTATGGTGTCATTCCCGTCTACCAGAAAGACCATATTGATTCCGAAAGACTCTTTTTAGCTGCCGTCCGAATGTTACGCCAAAAGGGCTATGTAGAACTGGAAGATAAAATAGCCTATATGAGTGGCAATATTGCTGCGGGTGGTGCAACGAAGTTTTTGGAGATTAACACCGTAAAAGAAGTCTTCGACCAGTCTTACGAGTTCCACCTGCCCAAGTTGTAGCAGGCTGATAACACAATTCTCGGTACGCACAATACTTATAGTGCGCATACTCCGCGCTATTGGTGCGGATAGTCCACACTCATAGTGCGCATACTCCGCACTGCTGGTGCGGATAGTCCGCACGGGTGGTGAGGCCTATACTCAGTGACTAAAAGAAGTGAGCCTTAAAGGTCGTAAACCTTTAGGGCTCACTTGTAAGTAAGGTAATGAGTCTCCCTGTCCTTGCCGACAGCAGCTGCTTAGTTGGCAGGCTGGGCAGGTGCGGCAGGAGTCTCCTGTGCGGGAGCATCGGCTGCAGGGGCAGCGGCGTCCTTCTGCTGGCTGGCACCGAAGCCTGGCAGGTTGTTGGGATTAGTTACGGGGTTCTCCACGTTTTCCATGACGGAGGTGTCAGTGTGGGCTGTGGGAGCTACCCAAGCGCAGAGGATGCTGACGACCACCATCGTGGCTGCGAGGAACCATGTAGCCTTCTCGATGAAGTCTGTGGTTTTGCGGACACCTGCTACTTGGTTGTAACCGGCAAAACTTGACGAAAGGCCACCGCCTTTAGACTCTTGAATCAGCACGATACCAATCATTAGTACGGCTGCTACTACGATAAAAATTACGAATAATGTGTACATGTTACTTTTGTTTGTTATTATTGTTTATTATTAGTTTCTCAAGAAATCGTATCTGGTCGGCAAAGTAGGCGTTCTTGTGCGGATGCTGCGTGCTGAGTCGTCCTATGATGTCGAGGGCTTTCTGATAGCGTCCCTGCTTGATGTAGATGCGGGCCAGCGTCTCTGTGAAGTATTCCTCCTCTACCTCCTCTTCTGTTTCGTCGGAGGCAGCATCGGCAGGCTCGGCATCTTCTTGTGGCAGTTCGTTGAGCAGGATTCGCCCTTGCTCTTGTGTCAGGAATGTGTCTATCAAGTCCTGTCCCTTCATCTGTGGAGTTTCTGCGGAAGCCTGCGCTTCTTGCGATTCGGCGGCCAGCAGGTATGCCACATAGTCCACAGCAGCATCGGCAGGGGTAGGGCGGCGATGATGTTCGTGCTTTTCGTCGTCGTCGGGGATGGACTTGAGGAATGTGTCAATCAGGTTTATCGTACGGTTTGAGTCGTCGTTGGAACTGCTAACTTGACCCGATGGCTTGATATGACCAGGGGGGTGTAGCTGATAATGGGCGGCTTCGACTAACTGGAAGATAACCTTACGGTCTGTAATGTAAATGGCTGCCCGCCGCAATTCTTCGTCAAAAGAGGGGTCATGCAGCAGATAGAGGTTCTGGAGCATCAGCAATCGGGCCGTCTGGAAATACGGATATAAAGCCAATATGGAGCGCAACTCGTAGAGCGTGTCGCGGTCCATTCGCTCGGGGTGGTTTATCAGTTCCGTCAGTTCCAACATTACTTTATATCGCTGCTTCCTGTTGTTTTTTGTTTTCTCCTACCAATTCGCTACCGCAGCATTGAATATCTGGTCGCAGATGTCTTTTATCATCTGTGTTACCAACTCTTCTTGCACGGCATTCAGCGGCTGGGTGGTCTCATAGCTGGCTGTGGACGTAAATTGCCGTTCAAAGTCTTCTGCGTGGTTCACCGTGTTGGTGAAACGTGCATTGACCGTGATGGAGAGTTCCGTTTGTGCGGAATATCCCTCAGCACTCACAGACTTGTTGCGTTGCTGGTATTGGGTAATTTCGCCCTCCAGTCGCAGGTCGCCGTTGCGGCGTACTTGGATGAGGCGGGTATGATTGGCAAATTGGTCCTTCAATTGGTTGTTGAACATAGCCCCCATAGGTGCCCACACGTAGCTGGAGCGGATGGGGAAATCGGCTATCTGGATGGTCTTGGTCTTGGTATAGTCTATGCTGGCACCGTTGAACTTGTAGCTTACGGAGCAGGCCATCAGCAGTCCAACAGTCGCCAGACAAAACACCTTGTGATATATGTTCTTATGCCAAGCCATATTGTTTCAGTCTTCTATAAAGGGTTCTGTCGCTGATGCCAAGTTCCTGTGCGGCTTTCTTCCGATTGCCTCCATTGCGTGCCAAAGCTTTTTCCAGCATCTGTCTGCTCAAGTCGCTGAGGTTCAGACTCTCCTGCTCGGCCTCGACGTATTCCTCTGCCACAGCATCTTCCATCGTTGCGTTGATAGTATTGATGGGAGCCAGTTGGGTGGTCGTCAGCGGAGCCGACGGGTGTACAGGGGTCTGCACGTCTTCTATCTGTTTTTTCAGCGTGCTCATCTCGCGCCGCATATCATTGACGTTGGAGCGCAGCTCAAACAGAATCTTATATAAAATCTCGCGCTCGTTTTCAAACGAGTGGTCGCCTTCGGAATGGAGAATGGCCAATTGGGTAGTCTCCTGGTCTTGCGGAATGAATTTGGAGAGGATTTCAGGCGTTATTTGGCGGTCGGCACTGAGCACGGAAAGTTGCTCGGTGATGCTCTTTAACTGGCGGATGTTTCCAGGCCACTTGTAGCGCATCAGCATTTGCTTGGCTTCCTCTGTCAGCACCACCTTATCCATGCGATACTTCTCTGCCATTTGCATGGCAAAGAGGCGGAACAACAGAACGATGTCTTCACCACGATCACGCAAAGCAGGTATCTGAATCTGCACTTGGTTTAGGCGGTAATAGAGGTCTTCGCGGAAACGTCCCTCGCTAATAGCTTTCTGAATGTTAACATTTGTAGCAGCTACTACACGGACGTCCGTTTTGCGAACCTCTGTGGCACCTACGGGGATATACTCACCATTCTCCAACACGCGGAGCAACCGGGCCTGTGTAGCTATGGGCAATTCGCCGACTTCGTCGAGGAACAGCGTTCCTTTGTTAGCCACACCAAAATAACCTTGTGAGTCGTTGATGGCACCTGTAAAAGACCCCTTTACATGGCCAAATAGTTCCGAGTCAATAGTGCCCTCTGGAATAGCTCCGCAGTTGATGGCGAAATATTTCTCGCGTCGACGCGGGGAATTGTCGTGAATAACTCGCGGAAGAATGTCTTTACCTACACCGCTTTCGCCAATTATCAGCACGCTTAAATCTATCGGCGCTACCTTGAGGGCAACGTCAAGCGCGTTATTCAGAGCCTCGCAGTTTCCTACGATGTTGTAACGCTGTTTGATGTTCTGCAATTCAGAAGTCTTCATTTAGCGAGCAAGGCTGCGATTACACTGTCTGTAAAGAGAACCTAGTCTCCCCTTGCCGTGCATACACGGTTTTACAGCCTATGGGCGGCAAAGGTACAATAAAAATCTGACATAATGGCACACTTTGGCAGAAAATTAACTATCTGCCTCCGTTTTCTTGTTCTGCTCCTTTTTAAATTGCTCCTTCGGACGGACGGCAAAGCGTGCTTTCTCACCGTCTTCTCGCTTCTCGTGAAAGAGCTTGGGCAACGGATTCTGCAAAGGCTTGTCGTAGTTGCGGCGATTACGGTAAACGTCAATGGCCGTATAGATAGCTTGACGCATAGAATTCTCGTCGGCTTTTCCTCGCCCTGCAATGTCATAAGCTACGCCGTGATCTGGTGAGGTACGGACAATCGGCAGTCCAGCGGTGTAATTGACACCGTTGTCAAGAGCAATGGTCTTGAAAGGAGCTAATCCCTGGTCGTGATACATGGCTAAGATACCGTCAAAGTAGTTGTAATTGCCTGCGCCAAAGAACCCGTCAGCAGAGTAGGGGCCAAAGGCCTGAATACCCTTTTCCGCAAGTGCCTCAATGGCTGGAGCGATGATGTTCTGCTCCTCGTCGCCCAACAATCCGTTGTCGCCTGCATGGGGATTGAGCGCCAATACGGCAATGCGGGGACTGGAAACGCGGAAATCACGTTTGAGTGACTGATGGAAGATAGTTGCTTTCTCAATGATGGCTTCCTGTGTGATGGCTTTAGCTACGTCTTTGATTGGCAGATGGGTAGTTACCAGAGCGACTCGCAATCGGTCGCTCATCAGAATCATCAGTGGCTTCTGTCCTTCACCTACGCAAGTCTCTAAATACTCTGTATGGCCTGGGAAATGAAAATCGGGGCACTGGATAGTTGCCTTGTCAATAGGGGCAGTTACCAACACGTCGTATAGTCCACTTCGGAAATCAGTCATAGCACGGTCTAATGCTTTTAATGCAGCCTCGCCAGCCTCTTTAGTGGGGTGCCCCAACTCTACTTTCACTTCTTCGTCAAAGCAGGTAAGCAGATTGACATGATTGTCTTGTGCCTCGTCAGCAGTTTGAATAGTAGCGAAATTCGTCTCTAAATTGAGTGCCTTGCGGTGGTAAGTGGCAATCTTGGGCGAGCCGTAGATGATGGGTGTGCATAGCTCAAGCATTGTAGGGTCTTGAAAGGCTTTGAGAATCACTTCGTAGCCTACGCCATTTGTATCTCCTTGCGTGATAGCCACGCGAATCTTTCTTTCTTTTTCCATTTGTATGTTGTGTTATTATTTACGATTAAGTATCAAGGGATTGGTGCGCTGTGGAGAGCAACCCACAGGCTGCAAAAATATCTTGTCCACGACTGGCGCGGATGGTGGTAGTAATGCCGTGAGTTGTCAGATAATCGCGCAAGGCCTCCATACGCTTCTCGTCAGACGCTGGAAGCGCTACGTCGGGTATTTCGTGGAAGCGTATCAGATTGACACGACATTCCAGCCCCTCCAGCCTGCGGAGAATTTCGCGGGCATAGAGCGGCGAATCATTCATTCCGCCAAAACAGATATATTCAAACGAACAACGGCGCTGATGGCTAAAGTCGTATTGGCGGAGCAGCGCAATGACTTCCTCTAACGGCATTGCCTTTTCCGCAGGCATCAGTTGAAGACGTTGTTCGTGTAAAGGCGAGTGCATAGATATGGCAACGTGACAGAGACTCTCGTCAAGAAATCGCTTCAGCTTATGGCGGATGCCTACGGAACTGACCGTTATTCGCTTGGGGCTCCACCCGAATCCCCAGTCGGCTGTCATCACTTCGCAGGCTTTCAGTACGGCGTCAAGATTGTCCATTGGCTCGCCTTGTCCCATGAAAACAATATTCGTCAAGCGGTCAACCTCGGGGAGTGCACATATCTGGTTCAGAATATCGGCTGCTGTCAAGTCGCCATGCCAGCCTTGCTTGCCCGTTTGGCAGAAAACACAATTCATCTTGCAGCCCACCTGACACGATACACAAAGGGTCGCGCGGTCATGGTCTGGAATAAATACGGTCTCGATGAAACGCTTGGATGATGTGGAATTGCAAGTGCTTTCTACGGGAAAGAGATACTTAATGGTGCCATCTTTTGAGCGTTGGCAGTTGATAGGCAACATATAGCCTACTTCGTACACCTCAGCCAATTTCTGCCGATTCTGCTTTGAAAGATTGGTCATTTCCTCAATAGAGGCAACGTGCTTCTCGTAAAGCCATTGGGCTATTTGCCTGGCGGTGAAAGCTGGCATACCCATATTGCCGACAATAGTAGTCAGCTCTGTCAAGGTAAGTCCCAAAAGTCGTTTCTTTGGTGGCAACATAGGTGCAAAGGTACGAATAAGTGAGCAAAAAGCAAAGAGAAAACCTATTTTTTTGGTTATTTAAGCGAAAAATGATAACTTTGCACTTCATAAAAAATAACAGACCGCTTATGATACAAATAACGGATTGCTTTTTAGCTTGCCAGTCGCTGGTTGACGTGTTGCCAGTCGTTGGTCAGTTGCGACATAGTGCCACAGTTAGACATATCTTTTTATTGGTGAGTAAGGAATTGGCAGTTAGTGAACAACCGCTTTGCGATTGTACTTTCGTAGTCACTGATAGTCTGACGAGTAGCGATTTGATAATGCGCATTGCTGAGCATACTATTTCTGATTATGTGTTATTAAGCCTCAAGTCAGTACCACTCGTGTTGGGTTCCTCAGCTTTGGAACGTATGATGCAAGTTGCTGCCGATAGTCAAGCAACATTGGTATATAGCGACCGCTACACAATTGAGAACGGCGAGCGTAAGGCGCATCCTGTTATTGACTATCAAGAAGGCTCTTTGCGCGACGACTTCGACTTTGGCTCGCTGTTACTCATACGCACCTCGTTGTTACACCAATACGCTATCAGCGCCAAAGAAGTAGACTATCGCTATGCAGGAGTCTATGACCTTAGGCTATTTCTGAGTCGCGAGGGCGCCTTGTTCCATTTGAACGAGTACCTTTATACCGAAGAAGAAAACGACTTGCGGGCATCTGGTGTCAAACAGTTTGATTATGTTAATCCTGCTAATCGCGAGGTACAAAAGGAAATGGAACAGGCGTGTACGGCCCATCTTCGACAGCTGGGAGCACTGATAGATAATACCCAATATGGAGACATTGATTTCGAGGAACAGGCCTTTGATACAGAGGCTTCTGTCATTATTCCTGTCTTCAATCGTGTAAAGACTATTCGTGATGCTGTGCAGAGCGCACTTTCACAAGACACTTCTTTCCGCTATAACGTGATAGTAGTAGACAATCACTCCTCAGATGGAACGTCAGACATTCTAAGAGAATTGGCGCAGAAGAACCCTCAGAAACTCGTCGTTATTTCTCCAGAGCGTATGGATTTGGGTATTGGCGGATGTTGGAACGAGGCAATAAATAGTAACTACTGCGGGCGTTTTGCCGTTCAGTTAGATTCTGATGACCTTTATTCTTCATCCCAAACGCTGCAAACTATTGTAAATGCCTTTTACGAGCAGAAGGCTGCAATGGTGATAGGTTCCTATCGTATGTGTGACTTCGAACTGAACACACTGCCGCCAGGACTGATTGACCACAGGGAGTGGACGGAGGAGAATGGACCTAACAATGCTCTACGCATCAATGGGCTGGGAGCGCCACGTGCTTTCTTCACACCCTTGTTGCGGCAATTTCAATTTCCCAATACCTCTTATGGCGAAGACTATGCTTTAGGACTGGCCTTTTCGCGCCGCTACCGCATTGGTCGTATTTTCAGCGAGCTATATCTTTGTCGTCGTTGGGGCGGTAATTCTGACGCAGCACTCTCTGTCGAGAAAATCAATGCCAATAACTTATACAAGGACCGTTTGCGCACATTGGAATTGCAAGCCCGCCAACAGCAGGCAAAGGCAACAGCACATGGTGAGTCATCGCTTATGCGATTCTTCCATCGTCAGTTGCAAATTTGGGAAGAAGCCCGTCAGCGCTATCGCGATTTGCATCAGGTAGAGACGCGCGAACTGGTGACGGATACCATCTCTGTGATGGTACAGTGGAACCCCGCCCGCATCGGTTCCACTGGTGCCAAGATTGACGCTAAGTCCATAGCTGAACGTCCTTGCTTCCTCTGTGCCAAGAACCGTCCTAAACAGCAGATGCACCGAGTGATTGACGACGAATATGAGTTGCTGGTCAATCCTTTCCCCATATTGCCTGTTCATTTCACGCTGCCTACCTTAAAACATACTCCGCAGCGTATTCTGCCTATGATTGGTGAGATGTTGAGTTTAGCCGAACGCCATAGGGAACTCACCTTATTGTATAATGGTCCATATTGTGGGGCTTCGGCTCCAGACCATGCCCATTTACAAGCAGTCAATACTGGTGCCTTGCCTTTACAACAGTCGTGGCAACGGCTGAGTCGTAATCTTGCAGAAATTGTAAAGGAGGATGATGAAAACGGCATTTGGCAGGTGAGCGACTATGTGACAACTGCCTTTGTCATTAAGAGCCAGACACAGGAGGTTGGCGAGCATCTTTTCCGCCGATTGTATGATAGCCTTCCGCAGTCTCCCGATAGTGCAGAACCTATGATGAATGTTGTAGCTTGGAGTAACGGCGACGGGTTGCTGACGGTTGTATTACCGCGCAGAAAGCACCGCCCCAATTGCTATACGGCAAGTGGTGATGCGCAATATATGATTAGTCCTGGGGCTGTGGATATGGGCGGACTTATCATTACTCCTCGCGAAGAGGATTATCGCCGCTTGGTCGCAGACACAGTTCTGAGCATTTATAAGGAGGTGTCTCTGACGGCCGAGGACGCTTTGAAAGTGGTACAGCGACTAAAACACCAGCCTGTTGAGGCATCCACGCCAAAGAAAACTAGTCAGCAACAACCTAATGTGACGATAGGAATCGTCAGTGCCGAAAAGATAGTTTTCTCGCTAAATGCGCCATATACCGCCAAAGGTGAGACGATTGAAGGCAAGCAGTTTGTGGAGTTTTCCGAAGGAGGTATATTGTGGAATGGCAATCAATATCGCGAACTCACCTTTACACCCTCAAAACGTGATGCATCGTTCTCGCTCTTTGACGTCACTATCGGGGTCAAGTTTCATTGGGAGCGTCAGGAGACACAGGTGTTTCAGGGAACGCTGCGCCTGATAGTAGATAGTGGAAAGATTATAGCTATCAACGAGTTGCCTGTAGAGCAATATTTAGCATCGGTCATTTCCAGCGAGATGAAAGCTACGGCTGGATTGGAACTGCTGAAGGCTCATGCTGTTATCAGTCGTTCGTGGCTATTGGCACAAATACGGCGCCGCGAGGAAAATCAGCAGCAGAAAGATGGCTTTTTCTCATTTGTCAAGAAAGACGACGAACTTATACGTTGGTACGACCGTGAAGACCATACGGTATTTGATGTTTGTGCTGACGACCATTGTCAGCGTTATCAAGGCATTACCAAGCAGACCAGCAAGG
>JAFLSF010000063.1 GCA_022511045.1 Prevotella sp. | reverse complement strand
TGTGAGTTTTTTTCTGAAAATATGGAAATGGACTCAAAAAAACTGTATTCTGTATCCAGTGTCACTGTTTGGGGGATATGTGTGCACTTCTGAAAAAATGGGACAAGAAATGTTGGTACCCTATTGTGGGAGTCAGAAAAAAGCCGTACCTTTGCAACGTGAAAGGATGAGGACTGCACTCAAAGGTCACGAGAATAGGACGCGCAAGCCGTGAGGCCTATGCACGCCAGCCGCGAGGACTATACGCAAAGCTAACGAGGCCTATGTACAAAGTGAGAAAAAGTTTTAAAAAGTTTTGGCCTTTTGCTCGTTTATTCGTATCTTTGCACCCCAAAATTGCATTTATAATAAAATAAAGGAATTAAAAATTATATGAATATCCAATTTGAAGCTCCTGACAAAATCAATGGTTTGATGACCATTACGCTGGAGGCGGCTGACTATCAGCCTGAGGTTGAGAAGACTCTGAAAGATTATCGCAAGCGTGCCAATATACCTGGCTTCCGTCCTGGTATGGCTCCTATGGGTATGATTAAGCGCCAGTATGGTCCAAGCGTCAAGGTGGACGTGGTGAACAAGATGCTGGGTGAGAAGTTGTATGAGTACGTTCGTGAGAACAAGATTCAGATGTTGGGCGAGCCTCTGCCGAGCGAGAAGCAGGGTGAGTTGGACTTTGAGGGTGACGGTGCCTTGGAATTTAAGTTTGATATTGCTGTGGCTCCAGAGTTTACGGCTACGCTGACGGGTAAGGATAAGGTTGACTACTACAACATTACGGTGGACGACAAGCTTATTGACCAGCAGGTGGAGATGTACCAGAGTCGAGGTGGCCACTATGAGAAGGCTGAGCAGTATGACCCCGAGTTGCGCGATATGCTGAAGGGCGACCTTCGCGAGTTGGATGCCGAGGGCAACGTGAAGGAGGGAGGCATCACGGTTAGTGAGGCTGTGCTGATGCCCCAATATATTAAGGTGGATGACCAGAAGAAGTTGTTCGATGGTGCCAAGTTGGGCGACATTATTACCTTCAATCCTCGCAAGGCTTATCCAGAGAGCGATGTTGAGGTGAGCAGCCTGCTGAAGATTCAGAAGGAGGAGGTGAAGGACCACGAGGGTGACTTTACCTATCAGATAACGGAAATCAGTCGCTTTACGAAGGCTGAGGTGAACCAAGAGTTGTTTGACCAAGTGTTTGGCGAGGGCAACGTGAAGGACGAGCAAGAGTTCCGTCAGAAGATTGCTGCCCAGATTAGCACGCAGTTCAAGAGCGACAGCGACTATAAGTTCCTGCTTGACGTTCGCAAGCATGTGGAGAAGAAGGTTGGCAAGTTGGAGTTCCCCGAGGCTCTGCTGAAGCGTGTCATGATGAACAACAACAAGGATAAGGGCGAGGAGTTTGTAGAGAAGAACTTTGAAGCCAGCATCAAGGAGTTAGGATGGCATCTTATCAAGGAGCAGCTGGTGGCTGCCCAGAATATTAAGGTGGAGGACGACGACCTGAAAGCTGTGGCTAAGGATGCTGCTCGTGCCCAGTTTGCCCAATATGGCATGACGAACGTGCCTGACGAGTATTTGGAAAACTATGCTCAGGAGATGCTGAAGAAGCGCGAGAGCGTGGATGGGCTGGTCGACCGTGCTGTCGACGTGAAGCTGACGGCCGCTTTGAAGCAGGTGGTGAAGCTGAACGAGAAAGACATTACGTTGGAGGACTTCCAGAAATTATTGCAGGAAAAGTAATAGGCGAAAAGCAATATTATAATTCTTTAACCAAAAAAAAGAAGTCGGAATGTATGGCGTTCCGACTTTTTTGTGTAATTTTGTATTTATATTGTCAATGTAGTACAAATAAAGGTATTAGAAATGAACAACGATTTTAGAAAATATGCTACCAAGCATCTTGGAATAAATGGTCTGGTACTCGACGAGGTGATGAGTACTCAGGCACAGTATTTGAACCCTTACATCTTAGAGGAGCGTCAGTTGAACGTGACCCAGATGGACGTCTTCTCACGCCTGATGATGGACCGCATTATTTTCTTAGGTACCCAGATAGACGACTATACAGCCAACACGTTGCAGGCCCAGTTGCTATATCTTGATTCCGTAGACTCGGGCAAGGACATCAGTATCTATCTGAACTCGCCTGGCGGTAGCGTGACGGCAGGACTGGGAATCTATGACACCATGCAATTTATAAGTTCTGACGTGGCCACCATCTGTACGGGTATGGCCGCCTCGATGGCTGCCGTACTGCTGGTAGCAGGCACGGAGGGCAAACGTTCGGCCCTGCCTCATAGCCGCGTGATGATTCACCAGCCGCTGGGTGGCGTGCAAGGTCAAGCTTCGGACATAGAGATTGAAGCTAAAGAAATTATGAAGTTCAAGAAAGAGTTGTATACCATTATCTCTGAGCACTCGCACACGCCCTACGATAAGGTGTGGAAAGACTCTGACCGCAACTACTGGATGACGGCAGAGGAGGCCAAGGATTATGGCATGATAGACCAAGTATTGGTGAAGAAGTAAAGGGCGGCTAATGAAGAAAACATGTAATTTCTGCGGACGGTCGGATAGGCAAGTCAAATTGCTCATCTCGGGAGCCAACGGATTTATCTGCGACGAGTGTGCAGTGCAGGCTTATCAGGTGGCTATGGCCAACGGCTATGGTCCTGAAGCCCAGAAGAAGGCGACAAAATACGAGAAAAAAGATATACCTAAGCCCAAGGACATTAAGGCCTATCTGGACCAGTATGTTATCGGACAGGACGAGGCAAAGCGCTATCTCAGCGTGGCCGTCTACAACCATTACAAGCGTCTGCAACAGCCCGAGGACAAGGAGGGTGTGGAGATTGAAAAGTCGAACATCATCATGGTCGGCTCTACGGGTACGGGCAAGACGCTCTTGGCGCGTACTATTGCCAAGCTGTTGGATGTGCCTTTCTGTATTGTAGATGCTACCGTGTTTACGGAGGCAGGCTACGTTGGCGAGGACGTAGAGAGTATTCTGACGCGTCTGTTGCAAGTGGCCGACTACGACGTGGAATCAGCCCAGCGAGGCATTGTCTTTATTGACGAGATAGACAAGATAGCACGCAAAGCCGACAATCCCAGTATCACGCGTGACGTCAGCGGCGAGGGCGTTCAGCAGGGATTGCTGAAACTATTAGAAGGAACTATCGTCAATGTGCCGCCAAAGGGTGGTCGTAAGCACCCCGACCAAGAGTATATCCATCTGGACACACACAATATCTTGTTTATTTGCGGGGGAGCCTTCGACGGTATTGAGCGAAAGATAGCTCAGCGCATGAACACCCACGTGGTAGGCTACAATTCTGTTCAGCACGTGCGGAAGATAGACAAGAACGACCTTATGCAATACATCCAGCCGCAAGACCTCAAATCTTTCGGACTGATACCGGAAATCATAGGTCGCCTGCCTGTATTGACGTATCTGAACCCGCTGGACCGCGAGGCGCTGACAAAAATTCTGACAGAGCCGAAGAATAGCATCGTGAAGCAATACGAGAAGATGTTCCAGATGGACGGCATAGCACTGACTTTCACGCCAGATGCGTTACAACTCATCGTAGACAAGGCCGTAGAATATAAATTAGGGGCTCGTGGGCTACGTTCCATCGTAGAGAATATTATGATGGATGCTATGTTCGAGATGCCCTCCAAACGCACGAAATCTTTTGAGGTGACGCGCGAGTATGCCCAGAAGCAACTTGATAAGTCACACCTGCAATAATAAAAATAGAACCTAAAACAGACCTATGGGAAGCAAGAGAGAGAGCCTAACATCTGCCTTGAAGAAACACTTCGGTTTTGACAAATTCAAAGGGGAGCAGGAAGCCATCATTCAGAACGTATTGGACGGCAAAGACACCTTTGTGCTGATGCCGACGGGTGGCGGTAAGTCGTTATGCTATCAGCTGCCTTCGTTGCTGATGGAGGGTACGGCTATCGTCATTTCACCCCTCATCGCACTGATGAAAAATCAGGTGGATGTTATCAGTAGCATGAGTGAAGAGGGTACGGCACACTACCTCAACTCATCGCTCAACAAGACGGCTATCGACCAAGTGAAGGCTGATATTTTGGCAGGACGCACCAAATTGCTATATGTCGCTCCCGAGTCGCTGACAAAGGAGGATAATGTTGAATTTCTCAAGCAGGCCACTATTTCTTTCTACGCTATTGACGAGGCTCATTGTATCTCCGAGTGGGGACATGATTTCCGACCAGAGTATCGTCGCATACGTCCCATTATCAACGAAATAGGAAAGGCTCCCATCATAGCGCTGACGGCTACGGCAACGGACAAGGTGCGTACGGACATCAAGAAGAATCTGGGTATTACGGACGCTACCGAGTTTAAGAGTTCATTCAACCGCCCTAATCTTTATTATGAGGTGCGTCCCAAGACTAAGGAGGTGGATAAGGACATCATCAAGTTCATCAAGCAACACCCAGGAAAGAGTGGTATCATCTATTGCCTCTCGCGCAAAAAAGTAGAGGAACTGGCGGAGATTCTCAAGGCCAACGACATTAAGGCGGCTGCTTATCATGCTGGTTTGGAGTCTACACTCCGCTCGCAAACGCAGGATGACTTCCTTATGGAGACGATAGATGTTATCGTGGCTACCATAGCTTTTGGTATGGGTATAGATAAGCCCGATGTGCGCTTTGTCATCCACTACGACATACCTAAATCGTTGGAAGGTTATTATCAAGAAACGGGAAGAGCAGGAAGAGACGGAGGCGAAGGCAGGTGTATCACGTTCTACGCCCAAAAAGATTTGCAAAAGTTAGATAAATTCATGGAGGGCAAGCCCGTTGCTGAGCAGGACATCGGACGCCAACTGTTGGCAGAAACGGCGGCATACGCCGAGACTTGCGTTTGTCGTCGCAAGATGTTACTCCATTATTTTGGCGAGGAATATACGCCTGACAATTGCCATAATTGCGATAACTGCTTGCATCCCAAGACTAAAATTGAGGCAGAAGCATTGTTGGTCATAGTGCTGAATGCCGTACAGGCACTGAAAGAGAATTTCCGTTCAGACCATATTATCGACTTTGTAACGGGACGCGAGACAGAGGAGATTCTCGCTCATAAGCACCAGAATCACGACCTGTTCGGAGCGGGCGAAGAGTACGAAGAAACGCATTGGAACCCTGTCATCCGTCAAGCACTCATCGCTGGTTATCTGAAAAAGGACGTTGAGAACTACGGCCTATTGAAACTGACTACAGCAGGCAAGAAATTCCTCAAAAAGCCCTCGTCATTTATGATAGTTGAAGACAACCAGTTTGCCGAAGACTATGAAACCGTCACAGACCACGAGGGCGTTATCAGCGCGTTGGACCCCACACTTAGCGCTATGCTGAAAGACCTCCGTAAGAAAGTTAGCAGACGGATGGAGCGTCCACCGTATGTTATTTTCCAAGATGTCAGTATCGAACAGATGGCTACGGACTATCCCATCACCCTTGATGAGCTAAAGAACATTCAAGGTGTTGGCGAAGGTAAGGTTAGGCAACCCTATGCCAAAGAATTTACGGACCTTATCAAAGACTATTGCGAGAAAAACGACATCGTGCGACACGCTGACCTACGCGTTAGGACGGTTGCTAAGAAATCTATCTTAAAGGTAAAAATAATACAAGCTATAGACCGCCAGATAGCCCTCGACGACATCGCTACTGCACAAGGGCTTGACTTTGATGAATTATTAGCTGAGGTAGAGGCTATCGTTTATAGCGGCACGAAGTTGAACATTGACTATTTCTTGGAAGAAGTGATGGACGAAGACCATATCGACGATATTTATGACTACTTTTCCGATAGCGATACCGACTCTTTGGAGGTAGCTCTCGACAATTTAGGTAGCGACTACACAGACGACGAAATTCGTTTGGTCCGCATCAAATTCATTTCAGAAATGGCGAACTAAAAATTGCTAAAAACAAGGTAGGGCTTTTGCTTGCACCAGGTATTCGCCAATTTGTACGGCATTCAAAGCAGCACCCTTGCGAATTTGGTCACCAGAAAGCCAGAAAGTCAGACCATTCTCATTACTGAGGTCTTTGCGTACACGACCTACAAAAACGTTGTCCTTGCCAGCTGTCTCCAACGGCATGGGGTAGGTTAGTGTTGACGGGTCGTCAACCAACGTACAACCAGGAGCATCGGCGATAGCTCTCTGCGCCTCCTCTACACTGATGGGGCGCTCCGTTTCTATCCACACGCTTTCGGAGTGAGAGCGCAACGAACTAACGCGCACACACATAGCCGAACACTTGGCATCGGTGTGCATAATCTTTTGCGTTTCGTGGTACATCTTCATCTCCTCTTTAGTGTAACCATTAGGCTGGAAAACATCTATCTGGGGAATGACGTTATAGGCCAATTGATGGGGAAATTTCTGGATGGTTTTTACCTCACCAGTCTCTATCATTTCCTTGTATTGCTGTTGTAGTTCGGCCATAGCGGCGGCACCTGCGCCAGAGGCACTCTGGTAGCTGGAAACATGAATACGCTTAATGTGCGAAAGTTTCTCAAGGGGTTGTAGTACGACAACCATCATAATGGTGGTGCAATTAGGGTTGGCTATGATGCCGCGTGGACGGTTGAGAGCATCTTCGGCATTGCACTCGGGAACTACCAAAGGCACATCTTCATCCATACGGAAAGCGGAGGAGTTGTCTATCATAACGGCACCATACTTGGTGATAGTCTGAGCAAATTCCTTTGATGTGCCTGCTCCCGCAGAGGTGAAAGCAATGTCAATATCTTTGAAATCGTCGTTGTGCTGGAGAAGTTTTACCGTCAGCTCCTTGTCTCGGAAAGTATATTTCGTGCCAGCCGAACGTTCGGAACCAAACAACACTAACTCGTCTATTGGGAAATTTCGCTCGTCAAGCAGGCGTAGAAACTCTTGACCTACAGCACCTGATACACCTACAATTGCTACTTTCATAACTATGATGTTATTTATGACTGAATGATTTATGTCTTTAACTTTTTACCTTTTTTGTGGTTTTGACTGCAAAGATACGAATAAGTGCGTAAAAAGCCAAAAGAGTTTTGGTTTTTTGCGTTTTTTTTGTACCTTTGCAAGTGAAATGCTGATATTGAGTTCATATTTTCCGATCACAAGTCCGACACTTATTTTCTTTGTCGTACTACTCATTATCCTGCTGGCTCCCATTATTATGGGCAAGTTGCGTATCCCGCACATAATCGGTATGGTGTTAGCAGGAGTACTTATCGGCGAACACGGACTACATATCTTGGATCGTGATAATTCGTTCGAGTTATTTGGCAAGGTGGGCCTGCTATACATCATGTTTTTGGCAGGATTGGAGATGGACTTAGAGAGTGTGAAGAAAAACTCAGGACGTTTTCTTATTTTTGGATTACTGACGTGCCTAATACCCCTAATGCTCACCTATTTCATGGCCATCTGGTTGCTCGACTATTCGCGGACGACCTCGTTTTTGTTGGGCTGTATCATGGCATCAAACACACTAATAGCTTATCCCATTATATCGCGCTACGGATTGCAGCATGACCGTAGTGTTTCATTGAGTGTAGGTTCCAGCATGTTGTCGCTGTTTATGGCATTGATGATGCTGGCTGCTTTGTCGGCCTCGTATGGTGAGGATACGGGCGTGCTATTCTGGCTCTTGTTCATGGTCAAGTTCATCCTGTTTTGCGCTGGGTGTATCTGGATTATCCCGCGTTTGGCGCGCTATTTCCTGCGCCGCTATTCAGATGCCATCATGCAATTTATTTTTGCGCTCAGTGTTATGTTCCTCTCAGCGGCGTTGTCAGAGGCTGTTGGTGTTGAGGGTATTGTTGGAGCTTTTATTGCAGGATTGATATTAAACAGGTATATTCCCCACGTATCGCCTTTAATGAACCGTATTGAGTTTACGGGAAACGCCATCTTTATTCCCTATTTCCTTATAGGTGTAGGTATGCTTATTAACCTTGGCTCGTTGTTTGAGGGTGTCCGTATGTTGTGGGTAGTCCTCCTAATAGTTTTTTTCGGAACTTTTGGCAAGGCGTTGGCCGCCTATATCTCCAGCTTATTGTTCCGATTGCCTCAGGCGGCAGGACACATGATGTTTGGGCTTACTTGTGCCCATGCGGCTGGAGCCATCGCTATGGTGATGATTGGGATGCGTCTTGAGGTGAGTTCGGGCGTGTATTTGGTGAACAACGAGATATTGAATGGGGTGGTCATCATGATACTCATCACCTGCATTGTAAGCACGCTGATGACGGAGAAAGCGTCTCAAGATATTATTTTACGAAATAAAGGGCGGCAGACTGCAGAGGACGGATTCTCAACGGACAAGGCTCGCAATATAGACGATGAGAAGATACTGCTCTGCGTAAAATATCCCGAGATAGCGTCCCAATTGTTGGAATTAGCCATTATGATGCGCAATCATAAGTTGAATCGCGACTTAGTAGGCCTCAATGTAGTGTATGACGACAAAATGGCGGCTAATCATAGGGAGCAGGGACTACAATTGTTAGAACGGCTACAGGAGCGGGCAAGTGCCGCTGATATTCAGATGCAAACGCAGGTACGCCTATCGTCAAACATAGCTAATGGTATTAACTATGCTTTCCGCGAGTTTGGTTGTTCAGAGATTATTATGGGGATGCATGTTCATACTGATGTCAATCCTAAATTCTGGGGAGAGTTCCTACAAAGTCTTTACAATAGTTTAAATCGCCAGATAGTACTTAGCCGCTTCATACAGCCGCTGAATACCTTGCGTCGTATACAGGTGGCTGTGCCCTCGAGAGCCGAATTTGAGCCAGGCTTCCACCGATGGCTCGAACGTTTAGCCCGTATGGCAGAAAATTTGGATTGCCGCATCCAATTTCATGGGCGTAACGAGTCATTGGAACTAATCAGAGAATACATTAACAACGATCACTCCAGCGTTCGTGCCGAGTTTACCTATATGGCGCATTGGAACGAGTTGCCCAAACTGGCAGAAACCATTCAAGAAGACCAGATGTTTATTGTTGTCACGGCTCGTAAAGGCACCATATCTTATAAATCAGCGCTGGAGCGGTTGCCCCAAGAACTTATGCAACACTTCTCGGGCAAGAATCTTATGATAATCTTCCCAGATCAGTACGGCATGCAGAAGGAGGAAAGCATGACCTTTACCGCCGCTCAACATCTAGAGGAGAGTAGTATATACGACACCATCCTGCATTGGATTAACAACAGAAAAAGATGATAGAACTTCACAACATAAAAAAGAGCTTCGGCTCCTTACAAATATTAAAAGGTATTAGTCTCACCATCAATCGCGGCGAGGTAGTCAGCATTGTGGGGCCCAGTGGTGCTGGCAAGACCACACTTCTGCAAATCATTGGTACGCTGGATAGTCCCGATAGTGGCTCTGTGTCTGTCAACGGCATAGACACTACGACCTTATCGCCTAAGAAGTTGGCTGAATTCCGCAATCGTCACCTCGGTTTCGTGTTCCAGTTCCACCAGTTGCTGCCAGAATTTACGGCGATAGAGAACATCATGATTCCAGCCTACATTGCAGGAACCTCCAATAAGGTAGCACGCCAGCGGGCGGAGGATTTGTTACGATTCATGGGGCTAACGGAGCGAGCCGACCACAAACCCAACGAGTTGAGTGGTGGTGAGAAACAACGCGTAGCAGTAGCCCGTGCTTTGGTTAATAATCCAGTGGTCATTCTGGCAGACGAACCCAGCGGCTCGTTGGACTCTAAGAACAAAGAGGAGCTCCACCAGTTGTTCTTCGATTTGCGCGACCAGTTCGGTCAAACCTTTGTTATCGTAACTCACGATGAGCAATTGGCCGCACTTACAGACCGCACTATCCACATGAAAGACGGAATTTTGGAAACATTGGGAGCATCAGAACCAATTAACAATATAGAGGCACCAGCCGAAACGGACGTTCTATGATTAAACTTGGCGACTATAATACCCTCCGCGTTATCAAGCGAGTAGACTTTGGTTACTACCTTGATGGTGGCGATGCAGGAGAAATCCTCCTCCCAAGTCGCTATGTGCCTGACAGTCTGACTATAGGAGACGACCTCGAAGTTTTCATATATCTTGACCAAGACGAAAAACTCATAGCCACAACTCTGCGCCCTTTGGCTAAGGTTGGCGAGTTTGCATGGTTGGAGTGTGCATGGACCAACCAATACGGAGCCTTTCTGAATTGGGGACTGATGAAAGATTTATTCTGCCCGTTTCGCGAGCAAAAACAACGCATGGAGAAAGGTAAAAGTTACTATGTCTACGTTATGGAGGACGAGAAAACCCACCGTTTGATGGCTACAGCTAAGGTGGAGCGTTATCAGCAACAAGGCGGCTACCAGCAGGCATTAGGTCTCACGGAAGTATTGCTGCGCTATTTGCAAGAACACGATGGGCGATGTAATTTGGGTGATAAGAGTCCTGCAGAGGATATAGCAGCCTGCTTTGGTGTCTCGAAGAAAATCTACAAAAAAGCCATTGGCGATCTTTATCGCCGCCGCCTCATCACCATTGCTGATGACGGCATCCAACTACTAAAGTAAGACATAAATTAAATACGCACTAAACTTACTCATTTTGGATGTAAATTTGTGCGTATTTCTCGTAACCTGCAGATTTTTAGCATAACGTTGCGGAGAGAGAGGGATTCGAACCCCCGGTACCTCTCGGTACGGTAGTTTTCAAG
>JAFLSF010000062.1 GCA_022511045.1 Prevotella sp. | reverse complement strand
CACTGTGAGTCCGGATAGTCCGCGCTATCGGTGCGCATACTCCGCACTATTGACGGGCCCTAAGGCTAACGGTCACTGCAAATCATTATATTAACATCGCAAATACCATTGATGCAATAGGCCTCGTGGAATACCCCGTTTCACTGCATCATCAAGTACGCGTCGGGCCTCGCTTTTACGGTCCTCACTTAACAACAACTCTACCAGCGAGACAACATAGTCGCTATTGCTAGGCTCCAATCTGACGGCCTGCTGCCAATCATAAATTGCTGCCTCATATTGTTTCAGTTCTTGTTCCAACGATGCGCGAGCAGCATACACCACAGCGGAGTCTGGGCGCATCTCAACAACCATGTTCAGTTGGTCCATCGCTTCGGTCTTTCGCCCCATCTGTTGCAGGGTGTAAGCCAAAGACAAACGTGCCTCGGTATGGGTAGGAAAGATGCGTAACAGTTCTTCGTAGTCGCGACGAGCTACATCGTAGTGACGAAGATGGGTAGCAGCATAAGCCCTATAGAATAGGGCGGCTGGATTCTGTGGTTGATGTTCCAATACTAAGCCGTACTCGTCAATAGCGTATTGCCACTGTTGTAGTTCCAGATTGATAGCAGCCTTTCTCAAATGCAAATCCGTTGACCACGATTGGGTGGCTATCTGACGATTGATGCTCGTCAGAGAGTCACGCCACTGTTGTTGGGTCAACGTCTGTTCTGATTGATTAGTAAGACTCTGTGCCTGGACTGTGAGTTGTACTGCCAACGCAGCCAACAAGACAATTAAGCCTTTTTGATGTAGTCCACTATCCATGCTCCCACTTCCTTTGTGCCATATTTCTGGCCACCCTCGACCTGTATCTCGGGAGTACGTACATTAGCGTCAAGTGAAGCGTTGACAGCCTCACGAATAAGTGCTCCCTCTTTCATCAGTGCAAAGTGTTCCAATAACATGGCTGCCGAAAGAATTTGTGCCAATGGGTTTGCCAAATTCTGCCCCTTTGCTTGAGGCCATGAACCGTGTACTGGTTCAAATAAAGGAGTATGTTCACCCAAGCTGCTGGAGGGTTGTAAGCCCATAGACCCTGTGATACAAGAGGTTTCGTCTGTCAAGATGTCGCCAAATGTGTTTTCTGTCACAACAACATCAAAAAAGCGTGGCTCTGTTAATACACGCATTGACGCGTTATCGATAAACATATAGTCTGTTTGTACCTCTGGGTACTGCGGTTCCATTTCTTTGGCTATTTGGCGCCACAGACGACTGGAAGCCAACACATTTGCCTTGTCAACTACCGTCAAGTGCTTCTTCCGGGTCATAGCCATCTCAAAGGCAACTTTCAGGATACGCTCAATTTCTGGGCGAGTATAAATATCCGTATCGTAGGCCTTGTCGTTGTCTTGATATTTCTCGCCGAAATACATACCACCTGTTAATTCACGAATTACCACAAAATCAGCACCTTTCAGAAGTTCGTCTTTCAGTGGTGACTTATGCAGTAGGCAGTCAAATGTAGCTACAGGACGCACATTGGCAAACAATCCCAGCTTCTTGCGCATAGCTAACAGCCCTTGCTCTGGACGCACTTTTGCCGTAGGGTCGTTATCGTACTTCAAGTCGCCTACAGCAGCAAACAGCACAGCATCGGCCTTCATACATACTTCATGAGTCTCCTCTGGGTATGGGTCGCCCACAGCATCAATAGCCGTAGCTCCCACCAATGCCTCCTCATAGGTAAACTCATGGCCAAACTTTTGGGCAATAGCATCCATTACAGCTATACCCTGTTGCATTATCTCTGGACCTATACCATCGCCCGACAAAACGGCAATTTTCAGTTTCATATCTTTAATCCTTTTATTTGTTTAAATATTGATTGAAGAATTCGGCCAACTTCTCCCAGGGAATCATATTTTTAGATTTGCCTTCGCCCTTTGCCTCTGTATAACCTCCGTCGTAAAGGTCACAATGCGTAGCATTAGGAATTATCAACAACTCTTTATTCTCTGGGTTAGGGTTGGGCTTAATACCTGCTTCTGGACGACCCTCCACCATATATTTATAAGCATCCTTGCCAAAATATAACGAGTGGGCTTTCTCTCCATGCATTATGAGAACGGCAGAGCGAATCTCATTCGTGTAATAGAGGAAGCGGGCATTAGCGTATGCCTGTGTACCTATGACGCGCCAGCCATCATTCGAATTGCCACTACGTACATGATAGCCACGTGGGGTCTTGTAGTAATCGTGATAGTCTTTCACGAACTGTGGTACATCATCGGGCAATGGGTCAATTACTCCACCTGCCATTTTCTTCGGGTCTACCAGACGTTGACGACTGAGCACCTCGCGTGCCGCATGACGGCTCTGTTCGTTGTCGTCAGCATCGAAATAGCCATTACCACTAACACGAGTCATATCATACATGGTTGAGGAAACGGTTGCCTTGATGCGGGTATCGGTAGCGGCAACATTCAGTGCAATACCTCCCCAGCCACAGATACCGATGATACCAATACGTTCAGCATCTACGTTCTCCTGCTTCGACAAGAAATCAACAGCAGCCATAAAATCTTCCGTATTGATGTCAGGCGAAGCCGTGCGACGCGGCTCCCCACTACTCTCACCAGTATAGGACGGGTCGAAAGCCAGCGCTACAAATCCTCGCTCAGCCATCTTCATAGCATAAAGGCCGCTTGACTGCTCCTTAGTCGCTCCAAATGGCCCGCTAACAGCAATAGCGGCTAATTTCCCTTGAGCATTTTTAGGAGTATACAAATCAGCAGCCAACGTCAAGCCATATTGTGTTTCAAATGTCACTTTCCTGTGAGCCACTTTCTCACTCAGTGGGAACACTTTGTCCCACTCTTGAGTTAATGTCAATGTATTCATGTCGTCTTGATTGTTATTCAATATCAGATATTGTTCATCGCTAACGGGTTCGAGCCATTCATGGCTTTCTTTCCCCTCTCCTATAAGAGCAATACAAGAAAGATGTTGGAACCAAGAATCTTTCTGAGCCCCATGCCAATGTTTCACCTCGTTGGGAATATCAATAATCATACCGGGCAACAAGGCAATAGGTTCCTTACCCCACTCTTGATACCAACCGCGACCAGAGACACAAACGAGAATCTGGTGAGCGCCATGATGAATATGCCAATTATTGCGGCAACCTGGTTCAAAAGTAACATTCTGATAATTGGCGAGTGTGCTGGCTCCCTCTGCCACATTGGCTGGCTGAATAGTAGCCAAATAACTCTGTCCCGTAAAGAACTGACCGTATGGATTAGGGATGCCTTTGGCCCATGCGCCTGCTTCTGCATCTGCGGAACAGTCCATCTGGCTATACCCATTTTTGCTGAGCCACCGACAAAGTTCATCTACCTGCTCTTTAGTGTTACCCATATTGACAGCTCCAGCTTTGTGCGAGGCTAATTGTGACTCTACGCCTTTCAGACTGCTGAGGGCAGCCACAGTAACTAATTCTCGGTCACTCGCTGACAACTGGTCACCAGCAAAAATATCACCAAAAAGATGGGCTTTCAGATAATAGTCATCTTGGGGGCAAAACTCGTAATTGAAAGGCTTACCGCCCACCAACTTTGCTTGTACCTCCGTGCCTTGCTTCAACGCTTTTTCTGCATTATCCCATAATACAGGACGCTTCCATTCCTTACCCTCGTTATCAGTCTTGCCTTGAGCTTTGCGTTCATCAAGCACCTTCTGTAATGTGCCTAAGGCATTGAGTGAGCGTGGGAAACCTGTGTAGGCATAGAGTTGAGAGAAGGCCTCTTTCAACTCGTTGATAGTTACACCACCATCCAAAGCTCTATGGATAGCTGGTTGTAGTCGCTGCATATCGCCTTGAGCCTCCAACGAAGCACAGGCACAAAGCAACAGCTGTCGCTCAGAAAGCGTTTTTTGTGCGAACATTGTCATAGTCATTATAGTGTATACAATCAGAATGAATAAACGTTTCATTTCTGTTCTTTCCTCTTTTATGATTACGAATGTAGACTCAAGACAAAGCGAGTTCCCTTAGTGAATTCTGGGTCTATTTCAAGGTCGCCTTTCATCTTGAGAGCCATTTGCTTACAAATAGGCAGTCCGAGCTTGTCGCCCATAGTGAGGTCACAGATTTCGCGGAAAGGCTTGAAAATATCTTCATGTTTATCTTCTGGAATACTTTCACCTGTGTTCGACACTAAAAACTGATGACTGTGGGCACCACGCTTTTTGTAGTCCAGCCAAATGTTTCCTTCTACAGGAGTGTATTCTGCTGCATTACTCAACAAGTGAAGCAAGATGTGCGACACATACGCCGTATTGATACTAACGCTCATCTTGGGAGCATTGACCGTCAACGTAACATCAGCCTTTACCTTATTGCGTATGTTGTCCATAAGACCTTCACAGAAGGCAGCAACCTGCACTTCTTCCATCTCCACAGGTTCATTGATAGTATTTTCTAATTCAGATAGAGTCTGAATGTGAGCAGAAAAATCCATCAGAGCCTTGACTTCGGGTTTCGAGGCGTCAAGTTTTCTCAGTGTTGGGTCAAGTTGTGCCGATATGTTGCCAATGAAGCGAGCCTTGAGTGCATTGTTCTCGTTGGCCAACTTGATATTATTCTTCAGCTTGCGGTTGCGCAGAATGTAGCGCAGCAGCACAATAGCTCCGATGACAAGTGCTGCGGCAAGCCCTATAAGCACCACACAAAGCGTAATGATAATCACCCAACGGGTAGTAAGCGAACTGTCTTTTTCGGCAATAGATTCCTCATTATCAGCTATCTGTTTCTTTAGCGCCCCAATCTCGTCGGCAACCTTCATCGCATTCGTAGAATCTTTCCACGCCACATATTTTTTATATGACTGCGCCAAAAGTGTTGCATTTCCAGACTTACGACTATTTTCAATCAGTGTCTGATACACCTTATCCACTTTATCGAACTCCTTCGAGGCCGTCAGTTTGGCAGCCATCTGCTCAAACACTTCATTACCTTTGGTGTTCTGTCCTTGATTATAATAGTATATAGCCTTGTTATACAACGCGTCATTTACAAGACTTTCGTCACCCGACTTCTGGGCGTAACGCTCCATAGCCCCTATATGCTCCAGCGCACTCTGTGGCCTATAAATATTCTGATACATCTGCATCCGCGTTTTGCTCACCACATAATGCAAGGCGGCTTTCTGTTTCTCGTCCAGTCCGCTCTTACCCGTTATTTCCTGGTCTACGCGCAGCAGCAAGTCGAAGGCCTCTGGATAAGCGCTCGCCTTGCAATATAAGTCAGAAGCCGCAACAGCACACTCCACACCTTGTTTCGGTTTCCCGTTGGCGAAATAGTCCTCGTAGGCTCTTACATAAGTCGAGCGAGCTGTAATGGGGTGACTCTTAGCCAATTCTTCCTCTGCCGTCTGTTGTAACTCACTCTTTTGCATCTCCTGTGCGCTGATTATACCGCAACTGAGGAACATGATAGAAAGCGTTACGAATAGTTTTCCTTTCATACTATTATTATTTTATCGTTATACTATTTTAAAGCGGACGCGGAAGGAACGCTCATATTCGTCCCAGTTGGTACCCAACATCTCAAAGCGCCCTATTTGCGACGTTGAACGCACATGTTTGCCAATACAGGGACACACGTCAAAGTCGCCTATGCGTACCAGTCGTATCTCGTCGCCAGCATCGGCGGGCAGGCGGTCTGGGTTGAAGCCTTCTGGCAGAGTCTCCAACGTGCAATACTCGAAAGTAACAGGCAAATCGTCGGCTATGAGCTGCGCCATCTGTCGCTCTATCTCCTTCTCCTCCTGTCGCGAGGGCTTGTGCTCCAGACGAAAACTCATCTTGCTCTTTTTCCGCTCTATATGAGCATTATAGGAGCGTTCACATCCAAACAGGCGTATCATCACCTGATTGAGCAAATGCTCTGCGGTGTGGGCAGGCGGAAATGATACTTCTCGTTCTTCAAGCATACTTATTTGTGCATTACCAATTTTATCTCACCGTCATGTGGAAACAGCCTTGCTTCACCTCATACTTAATATAACAGCGTCCCTCCTTTCGCTTGTCGCGCAACACCTCGGAAAGCACCCATTTCAGCGTATCGTCACCTACGCGCCGCCCTATGGGCTGGTAGCGGTTGTAACATATATCAAAGGTTGTTCCATACAAGTGGCACGAGTTCTCCGTAGCATTGCCGTTGTGGCGCTGCAATCGGCTCACGTCCTCCATAGAGCGCAGCACGCTGGTGACAATGAATTGCTGCATGGGCACTCCTTTTTGGTAGAGGCTATCGTAGAATGACTGCCCTATGTCTTGCAGCAACATAGCCGCACGCGGCACAAGATAGGGAATGCTGCTACTGAGACGGTCTACGTGATAATAGGGGCTAACACCCACATACACTAATTCCGACATTCGCTGCTCAGCATCCTTGCGGTCACGCACGGGCCTGACTCCCCACTTTTGAGCAGCTATTATCTGGACGCTCTGGCTATCGGGAAAGGCCTCTTTGTAGCTGGGGACACTCAGTATACGATGTTTTCTCCTTGTCGCTTTGCCTTTGTCACTCAACACTGAAGAATGAGAAACCTGCTCGCATTTCTCGTCTGGAGTGTCAGCAGGTTCAGAGGGTGACAGGAACGTCCAGCGCACCACAGCCAACAACACTACCACAACGGTAAATGCGAGCAGGAATCGATTCTTGGTCATTTTCTCTGCAGCGAGAAGTGTTTACTCTTGCAGCAGATGTTTTACTCAGCGGCAGGAGCCTCTGCTTCAGTAGCGGGAGCCTCTGCGGCAGCTGCCTCAGCAGCCTTTGCGGCTTCTTCCTCTGCCTTTGCAGCCTCAGCAGCAGCTTTCTTCTCGGCCACTTTCTTGGCAATCTCCTCGTTCACCTTCTTTTCCGCAGCCAAGTTCTTGGCAGCAGCCTCTTTCTTAGCCTTTGCCTCGGCCTCAGCGACCTTGTTCAAACCATTCTGTTTGTCAGCCTTCCAAGCCTCAAACTTCTTCTGGGCAGTAGCCTCGTCGAAAGCGCCTTTCTTCACGCCGCCCTTCAAGTGCTTCATCAGGTAGACGCCCTCACGGCTGAGGATGTTACGAACGGTGTCCGTAGGCTGTGCACCTACTTCGACCCAATACAGTGCACGCTCGAAATTCAGGTCTACTGTGGCAGGATTGGTGTTTGGGTTGTAGGTACCAATCTTTTCAGTAAACTTACCATCACGTGGTGCTCTTGCGTCGGCGATAACGATACGATAGAAAGCATAGTGCTTGCGACCGCCGCGCTGCAATCTGATTTTTGTTGCCATTGTTAATAACTTGTTGTTTAATTGTTTAACTTGAATTTCATGCCATTATCTCGTAATAGCGGCTGCAAAGGTACAATTTTTTATTGAGAGTTGACAGCCGAAGATGCAGAGTTTTCCTCGGATTAACAATAATTAACCCAGATTTCCCCTACCCATCTTTCTCGTTCCCTACTTTTTCTTCAGCGTTATGCCCGCCTGCATCTCTTTCACGCCTTTCAGCAGCGTGGCAACGGTCTTAATATTGCTATTAGAACTGTTGGCACCAAACGACTGGAACATATTGAGCAGTTTCGTAGCATCCGTAACGAGCATCATCTCCTTGCCGCTAATCTGCGTAGTGATGCTGACCGCAGGCATACTACCGATACTCAGCTGCAACTGCTGGTTTTCAATCTTCCATTTACCCTTCACCGTCTTACCCTTCAGCGTTTCCGTGCAAGTGCCATCCTGGTTGAAAGTAATGGAGAAAGAGCCTGGCGCAATACCATATTGTGTCAGATAACTTTGTAACTTTGTCTCTATTTTGTTGGCAGCCAGCTTATAAGCAGCATTGGTCAGCAGATTGCCTGAGTTCAACACGATAGCAGGTTCCGAATACTCCCAAGTTCCTACAATGTTGTTGGCCTTAGCCTGCTTGTCTTTCGAGAAAATGCTGGTCAACGACTGGATGAGCCCACCCGTTGAGCTGCTGCCCGACTGGCTATTATCTGTCGTTGTCTGCTTGTCGCTACCACCGCCTAACACTTGTTCTGCAAGACCTTTCAAGTCCAACTGCGCATTAGCCGTTCCCGCCGTCATCAGCATCATGGCTATGACGACCGTTCTCACTACGTTCTTCATCATCAATTTGTTTAGTCTATTATGTTTCATCAAATTCGCTGCAAAGTTACTACTTTTTCTATGAATTACCGCAAAATCCGTGTAAAAACGCCAGATTATAACATTTTTTGTTTACCTTTGCACATCGATGAAGCAATTATCCATCCTCATACCAACGTACAACGACCTTTGCGCTGAACTCGCGGCTAAACTCCAACAGCAGGCGAGCGAGGCAGGCATTGGCTATGAAATCATCGTGGCAGACGACGGCTCCACGTCATTGGACGTCATCACGGCAAACCGAGCCATCAACCAACTGCCGCACTGCCGTGTAGAGGAATGCGGGGTAAACAGCGGGCGCGCAGCCATACGCAATTTTCTGGCCAAACAAGCAAAATACGAGTGGCTGCTGTTCATCGACAGCGACATGGTGGTAAAACGGCAAGACTTCATCCGACGCTATGCCGCCGAGGATAGTGACGTTGCAGTAGTGGACGGAGGCGTAGAAATAGGCGAGACCGTCAAGGGCAACCTGCGCTCCCTCTACGAGAAAACAGCCGAACGAAAGCACACGGCACAGCAACGCCAGAAAACACCCTATCAGCACATTCACACCGCCAACCTCTTGGTACGCCGCGACATCATGCTACGCCACCCTTTCGACGAGCGTTTCCGCCATTACGGCTACGAGGACGTATTCTTTGGAAAGCAACTACACGAAAACCACATCCCCATCCTCCACATCGACAACCCGCTGAGTTTCGAGAAGTTCGAGCCAAACGACCAATTTATTGGCAAGACAGAGGAAGGCCTGCAAACCCTCCATCACTTTCGACACGAATTACAAAACTACTCCAACCTGCTAAGCATAACCCAGAAACTACGCCGCATCACCCCCCTCATACGCCTGTGGCATAGGCTAAACCACCGTTGGGAACGTCACCTGCTAACAAGTCCCCACCCTAAACTACCTCTTTTCAACCTCTATCGCCTCGGCTACTTCCTATCCCTAAAGTAGTTTGAGAACTCCCAGCGTCGGCGTGTTCTACCGCATCATCAATGCATTTGGCTTGCTGGTAGATATTAAGAGATGGAATACTATCATGTTCTATCATTGGATTGTATATTTACATTTAGGATAATTAGAACACCCATAGAAACTTCCATATCTTCCTTCACGTTCAATAAGGGGTCCACCACATTTGGGACAAATGCCAGAAAAGATCGTATCCCTTTTGGCTGATTCCAAATTACGCATGTGTGTCTCGTCATCCACAAATGTTCTCACATTCTTTTGAGAAAATATATTACAAATACTGACAACTTCCGTTTCTGTCAGATAAATTGCCTTATATCCTCTGATAATATCTAAAAGTTCCGTATCATAGATTACATGATTTTTAGATGAGACACTATCAATATTGGCACTACCAGCAAATACCACGATAGGTACCACTTTCAAATAAGGCCAATCTGTTAAAAAACTTCTTATCTTATAAACGTGTCCCAACGTTTGTTTAACAGGATTATAAAATCTATTTTTCGTTACATACGTATATGTCCTGCCATTTCTGTAAGTTTTATCTGTCACAATTAATTGAGTCCATTCCTTACGCATATCATTACCATATATGTCACCTTGATAGTTTTTAGTTTCAATGGCAAATATCCCATATTTTGACACCACCACATGATCTATCTGGGTCGTTCTGTTTCCAGTTTCTAATACCATATCGCTAAATACATGATATTCTTCAGGAAGTTGCAAAAGAATCTCATGCACCCAAATCTCACCCCGTTTTCCTTTCTGCTTTGGTGAATTATACCAACAGCCATAGATCGTAAAAACGAAGAAAACTACTATTACGACAAGTATCATAAAATCAGGTGACATCAGATAACGATTACCTAGACTACATCCTTTCCAGCATAAAAAAATGTGTTACATCAACACCATCGCACCCTCTCTTTATCCGCCTCAGAAAATATCAGAGTGTGTGCCCGTTCTTGAAAACAGCAATCGCAGTACATTATCGTCCTGCTGCCATACAAGCAACCAATCAGGCTGAATATGACACTCCCAAAAACCGCTATACCTGCCTGAAAGCCTATGCGGCTTGTACTCCTGCGGCAAAGTACCCGTTTCCGCTAGCAGGCTAATAGCGCGTTTCAAGAGCGAGATGTCAAGGTTACACCTTACACAACGCTTATAGTCCTTCTTGAAACTCCCCGTGTATTCTATGATATATTTTTGCGTCATGCCTCGAGTTGTTGAAACAGGTCATCAACGCTCTTCGCCTTGTACACACGCCCTTCTCTGATGTCATCCAGCGCCTCGTCCAATCCACTTTTGCGGTGCTCCCGCATTGTCCATCCCATACGGGCGGCCAACGTCTTGACGAATGCACAATCTTGCGTGGGTACTGACAATACAAAGTCTTCCATACTTCCTGCATTTTAATTTTCGCCAGCAAAGATACAACAATATTTTGAATATTACGGACTATTCGCAAAAAAAACGAGGGAAACCGAAAATTCCTTTGCTTTTGCACACCTCTTAGAACAAGGAGCCTTGCTCGTCAGGTCGTCAAGGTTCGTCGAGTCGGGAGAGAAGCGGAAACGAA
>JAFLSF010000061.1 GCA_022511045.1 Prevotella sp. | reverse complement strand
GTGTATACAAGTTGTATTCCAGGCGTATACAACTTGTATATCAGAGGGAGACAAAGGGTATACAATAGGCTCAGTAATAACAAACCGTACTTTCGTTGCCGACGAAAGTACGATTTATCGACGACAAAGTGCCGTTTCGTTAACGACAAATCCCAGATTCGCTGACGTTAAATCCTTGATTTATATTATCGGGAGAAAGTCTGTCGCAAATTTGTTATTGGGGAAGTCATAATTTATATTAAATTTTTGCGAACCTGCGGCGAAGTATGCGAATTTCTATCTATATTTGTGGCGAGTTTCAAGTATCTCTTTGTGTAGAGGTGCGCTTTAATGGCTCAAACTTTATAATAAAGAGCGATTGATGCTTATCCTTTACTGAAATCTGGACAATTTCGGCTACTTAGGATGGTATGCAAGACGCTCACATCGTTAGGATTATTGTACCCGTTATGGGAATAATATATCTTAAAGGTGTGGGCTATTGTCTACTATTAAGTAGCAGGTAGTCCAGAACCTCAGTAAGATAGTATTCAATAGTCCCACGTTCTTAAACTATAATCCGCTGACTTCTTGGGATTGGTTGGCACAAATAGTTTAAAGATGAAAAAGGTGTTTATTTTATCAGTTTTTTCCATGTTGGCATCTATTGGATCTGCGCAAACAAGCAGATATGATGTGAATGTCTACACAAATCCATTTCCTACTGTTAGTTGGACCTCACCTATGGGAGAAAGCTACCAAAGAATGATGAATATGTACCAAGAATCAGACAGGAATAGGATTGAACGTGAACGGCTACAATTAGAACGTGAGCAAATGGAACATGAAAGAGTGATGGACCTTGCAAGAATGTCTGCTAATACCGATGAAAACAAGATAGTATATGATGAGGTGCAAACATTTAGCGGTACCAATTTGGCAACTAAAAATTCAACTTTAATAAAGGTACATGTAATCAAAAGAAATAATGGGTCTGTCAACATGTCCTGTATGGGAATCAAAACAAATGGAATTTGGAAGCCATGTGATAAATCTATCTTCTCTTTGCAAGCATTGTACACAAAGGCCAAAAATGAGAATGAAAGAAGTATGGTGTTAGGTCTTATGGATTTAGGGAACTACCTACTTGATACAGGCACAGATATTTATATAATGAAATAGTAAAACCAATAGCCATATGAATAAGATCCTTAATAAACATTTTCTTTTGTTTATCTTTTGTTTTATCAATGTGGTGCCTTCTTCAGCAACGATGTTTAGATTTTGTTGCTATTACAACGGTTTTTGGGGCAACTGGACAGAATATTGGACTGAATGTTGGGGGCATTATGGTGGTTTTATGCTCTATGGCAGTGGCGAGCATAAATCTAATTATTATTTTGCTTTTGCAATTGACGGATATCGCACTCCCTCACAGAAAGAAATCAAAGAGCACAGAAAGAATAATACGTGGTGGACTTATACTGGGACTGTTGAATATTATATCTCTGATGTCTATCCAACACTCAAAAGTTGTCTTATGGAATTAGGAAGACCACTGAAACAGAAAGATACAGAGGATTATTTTTACCAATATGAAAAACTGCCATTAGCTAGAGCGACGAATATGCGAAAACATGGTGAGTTAGTAGGATTTACAAGAGTCAAATCTAAGGCAACAATAAAAATAGCACCTTATAAGAAACATCCAGAAGTATATAATATATGGGTTGATGATGTTGCATTTGCAATCAGTTTGAATGGAAACTTCTTTCATCAAAAGTAAAGAAGAAATATAGGCCTAACATACAATAGGGTACATCTTTATTCATTTTGTTGGAGCACATAGGAAATACAGCAAATTAAACGCGCCGCCAAAGTAAAAACTACTCCCCTAAATTGCTTTCCAGTTGTTGCCATCCGCTTGTTTGCATTTTCTTTCATTCTTGTCAGCCAAGTACATGCCAGCTATGATAAGTAACGCACCGAGCAGAAACCATACGGTGATAGGTTCCGACAGGAGCCACCACGCAAAAACAATAGTGGTCAGCGGATTGATGTAAACATAGTTTGTGGCAACTACGGCTCCTAACCGTTTCATGACCCATGTCCACGCCAAGAAACAAAACATCGAGGCTATGCACCCTAAATAGAGCAGGTTGAGGACGATGGAGGGAGAAAAGGAAAAGGAAAAGGCAAAGGTATGGGGAGTGAAGAACAGCGCTGCCTCGTCGGGCTTGGACAGGTAGTAGGGTATCATGGTCAGCAAACCGTAGAAGAATACCTTGCGGGTGATAAGCAGCGAGTCGTAACGGCGACCGACGGGTATCATCAGCAGCGAGTAGACGGCCCAGCAGAAATTGGCTGATAGCGCCAGTACATCGCCGACAGGCGACAAATGGAGCACGAAGCGGCCGTTCATCACCACCACAGCCACTCCCATGACGGCCATCAATGCCCCCACTAATTGTGTGCGGCTCATGCGCTCCGACTTATAGAACAGGCCTATCATCAGAGCAGCCACTAACGGACAAGAGCAAACGATGAGTGAAGTATTAGTGGTCGTGGTGTAGTTCAAGGCCGTGTTCTCTGCTAAAAAATATACCGAACCACCCGTTACGCCAAGCCCTAACATTATCAGTTCGTCGCGCCATGAGTCAGCAAGCATGCGAAAACTCTTTGTCAGCATCTGGAACGCCAGCAACAACACGTAGGCTATCAGAAAGCGCAACGTGAAAATCTGAGCAGCAGAGAACCCCTCTAACAATAGAAGCTTGGTGAACACAAATGTGGAGCCCCAAATGGTTACTACCATGAGAGCTACGAAGTGACACAAAAGCATTTTGTTCTTGGCGTTCATTGTTCTACGCGATAGTTCTGTGCCTTACCTGCTATTGTCTGATTTCTATGTCTCGTCGGACGTTGTTACGAATTTTAGCCAAATAATCCGTCATGCCCTGAGCGTCCTTGTGGTCTATGATTTCGAGCAGTTCCTTCAGTTCCGTTCGTATCTGCGATACCTGGTCGTGGGTATAGGGGTTAAAGAGTATTTCTTGCAAGAGATAGTTGTCTTCGTTGAGCACGCCTTTGGCTATGTGCATGTGTCGTTTGAAGGTAGTACCAGGAGCGTCTTGATGCTTCATGACGGCAGCAAAGACGAAGGTGGAAACGAAAGGAATAGAGAGTGAATAGGCCACCGTCTTGTCGTGCTCCTCGAAAGTATACTCGTAGATGTTCAGGCCGATTCTCTGATATAGATCTTTGAAGAAAATGCGCCCCATATAATCGCCCTCGCTGATGATAATGGCGTTCTCCTCGGACAATTGGTTCAAATTAGCAAAAGTGGGTCCAAACATGGGGTGTGTAGAGACGTAGCGTCGGCCGCTCTGCTCATAGAACTCCTTTAAGTCGGTCTTCACGGAAGCTATGTCGCTGATGATGCAGCTCTGTGGCAGATAGGACAACACCTGCTCGAATACGGGAATGGTATATTTTAACGTCACGGCATTGATAACCAACTCGGGTTGGAAAGCTCTAATTTCCTCCAATTCCGTAAAACGCTGGCAATTATAGGTGAACCGCATGCGCTTAGGGTCTTTCTCGAACACGGCTACCTCGTGGTCGAAACTCAGCAGGTCGATGAAGAAGCTACCCATCTTGCCCGCACCCAACACCAATATTCGGAAGCCGCCTGCCCCTCCCATCTGCAAGGGCTGATTAGACGATTTGTACTCTTTTGAATCCATGAAAACGCTATTTTTACTGTCTTTTGGTTCTTATTCGTAGCATAGGACTTATTCTATCAGTTCTATTTGCTGGCGCACACTCTCCTCGTGGATGCTCTCAAACACCTTGGCGACGAAAGTAGGCGACATGCCACTCAACGCTCCCTGCACACCGCGCTTCTCCAATATTTCTTTGTAGCGCGAGGCCTGTCGTATAGTCATATTGTGCTCTTTCTTATAGCGACCTATTTCGCGACAGATGTCCATGCGCTTGGCAAGTATTTCCATCAGCTGATTGTCCAATGCATCAATGTCCTTGCGCATCTGGACGATGCCCTCCGTAGAGGCGTGCTCGTCGCGGACGACCAAAAGCGAGAGGATATAGTCTAACACCTCGGGAGTGACCTGCTGGCGAGCGTCGCTCCATGCCTTGTCGGGGTCGCAATGGCTTTCAATAATGAGTCCGTCAAAGCCAAGGTCCATAGCTTGCTGGCACAAAGGTGCTATCAATTCACGACGACCTCCAATATGAGAAGGGTCACAGATGATGGGCAACTCTGGTATGCGGCGATGCAACTCAATGGCTATCCGCCACATGGGGTCATTCCGATATATCTTGTTGTCGAAGCTGGAGAAGCCTCGGTGGATGGCTCCCAAACGCTTGATACCCGCCTGATTAAGCCGTTCCATAGCACCAATCCAAAGCTCGAGGTCAGGATTGACGGGGTTTTTGACAAACACAGGTATGTCTACACCCTGCAACGCATCGGCCAAGGATTGCATGGCAAAAGGATTGGCAGTGGTGCGGGCACCCACCCAGAGGATGTCCATACCATACTTAAGCGCCAGCTCTACATGCTCGGGCGTAGCCACCTCAGTAGAAATGAGCATGTGCGTCTCCTCCTTCACCTGCTTCATCCAGGGCAGAGCCTGCTCGCCATTACCCTCAAAACCGCCTGGCTTGGTTCGAGGCTTCCACACACCCGCACGGAAATTGTGGCAACCCTTCATAGCCAGTTGGCGTGCGGTAGTCATCACCTGCTCCTCTGTTTCGGCACTACACGGACCCGCAATGACGAAGGGGCGCTCATTATCACTCGGAAGATTCAGTTTCTCTAATTCCAGTTCCATATCTTTACTTTATTTACGTTGCTTCACTTTTAAGGCCGTCAAGCAAATACACCCTTAATTCTCTCCAATGCTTGTTGCAGCTGCTCCTCCTTGGCGCAAAGAGAGATACGGATATACCGCTCGCCATTGCTACCGAAAATGAAACCCGGGGTTATGAACACACGAGCTTCGTGGAGCACACGCTCCGTCAATTCCTCTACATGATTATATCGGGCAGGAATCTTGCCCCAAAGAAACATACCGACTTGAGCCGTGTCATAGCTACAACCCAATACATCCATGATTTGCTCGGCATATCTGCGCCGACGTCGATAGCACTCAATGTTAGCCTCGCGGTGCCACTCATCACTATTATTATATGCCTCGGCGGCCGCTAACTGGATGCCTCGGAAGGTTCCACTCTCAATGTTCGATTGCACTTTCAAAATCCACGAAATGAACTCAGTGTTTGAGGCACAAAGCCCTACACGCCAACCAGGCATGTTGTGCGACTTCGACATGCTATTGAACTCTATGCAACACTCCTTGGCTCCCTCAATCTGAAGGATAGACAAATGTTCCTCATTCAAAATGAAAGAATAAGGGTTGTCATTCACCACCACAATGCCGTGCTCGCTCGCAAAACGCACTAATCGCTCGTAGGTCTCGCGACAAGCTCGCCCACCAGTGGGCATATTAGGATAGTTAGTCCACATCAAGCGAATACGCGACTGGCCATTGGCGCGCTTACGGCTACTAACCATTTCCTCCAGCTCGTCAAAGTCTGGTTGCCAGCCATTATCCTCACGCAAGTTGTAATTCACAACCTTGGCTCCCAAGATTTTGCTAAGGGCAGTATAGGTGGGATAACCAGGATTGGGCACTAACACCTCGTCGTCAGGATTAACAAAGGCTAACGTCACGTGCAGGATGCCCTCCTTCGAGCCAATCAAGGGTAGCACCTCTGTCTTGGCATCAAGGTCTACGCCATACCAGCGCTTATAGAAACCAGCCATCGCCTCGCGCAATTCTGGCGTACCCATAGTTGGCTGATAGCCGTGAGCAGAGGGTTCGCGAGCCACTTCACATAATTTACTGATAGTTTGCTCAGAGGGGGGCATATCAGGGCTACCTATAGCAAGGCTGATAATGTTCTTCCCCTCGACATTCAGCTGAGCCACCTCCTTCAATTTGCGGCTAAAGTAGTATTCGCTAACCAGCGATAGTCTTTCTGCGGGTTGTATCATAATGATTGTCTGCTGTTATCAATTCAATTCGTTTGTCGTCCATCCTTGTATTCCCCCAACACCCTAAAATCCTTGGTCAAAGGGATAATAGCATCTATCGACTGACGATAGCGGGTGAGGTCGTTGTACATCACATCAACGTAAAACTTATATTCCCACTCCCTCCCGATGATGGGTAACGACTGGATTTTCGTCATATTCATCTTATAAAAAGACAAGATGGCAAGTACGTGGCTTAACGAGCCCTCCTCGTGAGGCAGGGAGAAAACGATGCTCGACTTGTTTGTCTCTGTCAAGGAGCGCAAAAGATCGGCCTTGTTCGGATTTGACACCACAAGGAAGCGCGTAAAATTATGTTTGTTGTCTTCAATATGGTTTTCCAGCACTTTCAGACCATACATTTTAGCCGCCTCTGCATGACAAATGGCCGCCCATCCGCGTTTCCGTCCCTCCGCTATCATTTTGGCACTCCCCGCCGTGTCCTCCGCCTCCACGTTTTTCATTTGCGGGTGTTGCTCCAAGAACTTGCGACATTGCATCAGTGCAACAGGGTGCGAGTGCACCTCTGCGATGGTGTCCCAGTCGTCCTCTGGCAAACAACAGATGCAATGGGAGATGTGCAGTTTGTGTTCTCCTACGATGGTCGTACCCGAGTTTTGCAATAGTTCGTAGTTATGGAGCAACGAGCCTGCTATAGTATTCTCTATGGCCACCATGCCTATACTCGTAGGGTCCTTGCGGAGGTTGTCGAACACCTGCTCAAATGTTGAGCAACAGATGAGTTGTATCTGCTCACCCTCGAAATAGAGGTGGGCGGCTATGTCGTGGAACGACCCCATAAATCCTTGTATCGCTATTCGTTTCATCTTATTATGCCTTAATTCTTCATTTAAAACAAACTCCGCTTTCACTTGTTTGTGAAGCGGAGCCTTATTTTACCTTCGATTGTTCATCTTTCATTTTCTTGTCATACGGCCGTCCGCTTCACAGGTTCCTGCAAAGTAAAAATAAAAGCCGTAAAAGTAAGCGTTCAACATGTTCATTGTAGCTTCGTTTTGTTTATCGCCTGCAAAAGTATAACTTTTTCCGCAAACTCGCAAACATTTGCAAGGAAATTTGCATTTTAACCTAAATTATTGTAATTTTGCGGGCAATTATGGAAAAGAAGACTTTTGCCGTACTGGGCATGATGTGTGCTGGATGTGCGGCCAGCGTGGAGAAAGCCCTCAATGCCGTAGAGGGAGTCAAGAATGCAGCCGTCAACCTACCTGCACGTACCGCTATGGTGGAATATGACGAGCAACAAACCTCTCCCACCCACTTGCAAGAAACCTTGAAAAAGATTGGCTACGACTTGGTAATAGAAGAAGACCGCAACGTGGAAGCCATCGAACAACAAGCCTATAGGCAATTGCGCACAAGGGTTTGCCTTTCGTGGCTTTTTGCACTGATAGTAATGGCCATCTCGATGGAATACGTAAAAGTAGGTTCACATAGCATGGCCAACCAGTGCATGCTCATCCTCTCATTGCTAAATATCTTATATTGTGGGCGCCAGTTTTATATCAATGCCGCTCGCCAATTGACGCATGGTGCCGCCAATATGGACACGCTGGTGGCACTATCAACTGGCATTTCATTCCTATTTAGCACATTCAATACGTTCTTTGGCGACCGCTATTGGGGAGCAAAGGGCATTGAGTGGCATACGTGGTTCGATGCCTCCGTCATGATTATCACCTTTGTATTGACAGGCCGTTTGCTCGAAGAACGAGCTAAACATGGTACGGCATCCGCCATTCGCTCGTTGATGGGACTACAACCCAAGACCGCACGCCTCGTTGTGGATGGAGTGACCGTCGACTCCCCCATCTCTGCCCTCCAAAAAGGCGATACCATTGAGGTGCGTCCTGGCGAGAAAATTCCCGTTGATGGTTCCGTAATAGGCGATAGCACCGCCCATATTGACGAAAGCATGATGACGGGCGAGGCAATGGCCGTAACGAAAAAGGCTGGTGACAAAGTATTAGCAGGTACCATCGTCACTCAAGGCACTTTCCGTTTCCGTGCCGAGGAAGTAGGTCAAAAAACGGTGCTGGCCAACATGATTCGCATGGTACAAGAGGCGCAAGGTTCTAAAGCACCCGTTCAGCGCACGGTAGACAAGATTGCACTCGTCTTTGTGCCCATTGTTGGATGCATCGCCCTACTAACGTTCTTCGCTTGGTATCTTATTGGTGGAGAGGCTTATCTGCCACAAGCCATTCTTTCTGCCGTCAGTGTTCTGGTCATAGCCTGCCCCTGCGCTTTAGGACTGGCCACGCCTACCGCCTTAATGGTAGGCATAGGTAAAGCAGCCAAGAGGAACATCCTCATCAAAGACGCTACGGCACTCGAAGGCTTACGACAAGTAGATGCCATTGTGGTGGACAAGACGGGAACTATAACCATCCCCTCGCAAGAAGGAGAGCAGATAAAGCCGCATGCCCGCGAAGCGATGGAGCGGATTCAAGGAATGGGCATCCAAGTGCACCTAATGAGCGGTGACAAGGAGGAGCGCGTATCTTCCATTGCCCATGAAGTACACATTGCCAACTACCGCTCACAAGTGCTTCCGCAAGACAAAGAGAATTTGGTGAAGGAGCTACAAGCACAAGGCAAACATGTAGCAATGGTGGGCGACGGCATCAATGACTCGCAAGCCTTAGCCCGTGCGGATGTCAGCATAGCTATGGGCAAGGGAACAGACGTGGCTATGGATGTAGCACAAGTAACACTCATGGGCGACGACTTACGCCGCATCCCTGAGGCCATCATCCTATCTAAAAAGACGGTAGGCATGATTCGCCAAAACCTTTTCTGGGCTTTCATCTACAACGTCATTTGCATCCCCTTGGCCGCTGGCCTCCCTTACCTTTTTGGCCTCCACCTGCAAATCACCCCTATGTGGGCATCCGCCCTCATGGCTTTCTCCAGCGTCAGCGTTGTGCTTAACTCCCTACGCCTAAAATGGAGCAAGTAATTGCGTAAACGGCGTAGAACTTTAGTCACCTCACATTTTTCTATGTTTTGCTTGTCTATTTCAGTTTTTATTTGTACTTTTGCAATGCAGATAACAATCTCTTGAGTATGACATCCGTCCAATTAAATGTACTAAACACACAATTATGGCAGAATATCGGTGCCATAGCTGACAATGAGCCGTTGATGAGGCGGCTTGCTAAATATGTTGAGAAATTAGTGAAAGAGAAGAAAGACTCTACACTAATGTCGCAAGAAGAATTGTATGCCAAGATAGCAAAGGCAGAAAAGGACTTCCAAGAAGGACAAACCTATGCCATGCTTCCAGGTGAAAGTTTCAAAGAATTTCGCAAGCGCATTGGCAAATGAGTTATATTGTCAATCTTTCCGAACAAGCTTTGGCAGACTCTGACCGTTTGGAGCAGAGTGAGCCAAAGGCCTACAATAAATTCTTATCCTTCCTCACAGAACTGGCAGAACATCCTCGAACAGGAACTGGGCATCCAGAGCCTTTAAAGGGGCAACCCGAGGACAGATGGAGTCGGCGCATATCCAAGAAGCATCGCATGATATATAGAATTTATGAAGATCAAGTGGTCGTATTGGTCATATCAGCCTATGGCCATTATAATGACAAATAAAACGTCCCACTATCAACAATGATTGACTAAAACAGCATGCCTATGTAGCAAAACAGATAAAAGACATTAAGGAAAAAGGCGTTAGCTTATATTCTTGTTATCTGAAATTTCGCCAAAATTAAAGAAGCAATCAAGAGTAAAAGTAAAACGTTCACGCTTCGGCGTGGGCTTTGCTCGTATATGATTGCAACGGTGTTTGGCGATACCTCAGATAACGTAGACGAAGTAATCAGTCCACGTTTCTTTTTCAGTCTCCCTCCAACCTTTGGACTGAGCAACAATAATTATAACAACTTACATTAAGCAAAAACAAAATGAAGAAAATTGTAATGATGCTGGCGTTAATGACGGTAACGGCGAGCTTAACTCCCTACGACTAAAATGGAGCAAATAATTACAAGTCTAATAAACTTTCATATATATTTGTTCAATTCATTTTTTTTTTGTACTTTTGCAATATAAACTATAATACATAGTGGCTAACTAAATGACCTCATTCTAATACTACAAGAAGAGTTAAAGATAAATAATTTATATGGGTAAAACAGTAACAACATTTTTAATTGATGGAGACCCTAAAGGGACTCAATATGCATCCATCAGTAATAAAATATGCCAGATGTGGGTGATACCTCGCTCAAATCTTTCGATTCTTAATGATCGTCCAGAATTGCAAACACCAGCGTTTTACATCTTGTTGGGTGAGGATGAAAATACGAAGCCAAAGGCTTATATTGGAGAAACTGAGAACTTTTGTAATCGGGTGAAGAACCATGACAGCAAAAAAGCGTTTTGGCAAAAAGCATTGCTGTTTATCTCCATAGATGCTGCTATGACAAAAGCTGACGTGCAATATTTGGAACATCGTGCAATAGTAGAGGCAAAAACATCCAATACGTTTGTACTGAATGAGAATAAGCAGACTCCTAATGCGCCTAACCTTCCAGAATACAGAAAAGATGATATGGATGGATTTTTTGAAGATGTGAAGTTCCTAACCTCTTTTATTGGCTGCAATATTTTTGATATAGCTAAGCCAGATGAAGAACATTTATTCTATATTAAAAGTCGTGGATGCGATGCAAAAGGCTTTTATAACGTTAATGGTTTCACCGTATTGAAAGGCAGTGTCATTGCTATATCATCAGCCCCATCATATCCATCCAAAGAAAAACGTGAGAAGTTACTTAAAGAATACACATTTGCCAATGGAGATAAGTTAGAATTAGAATCAGATAAAACGTTCAAGAATCCCAGTGCTGCTTCTAATTTTTGTATGGGTCGCTCTTCTAATGGTTGGACAGAATGGAAAGACCAAGATGGACAAACACTGGATTCTGTTTATAGAAAACAATTAGGGTGAACGCCAATAACAACTGAACAATATTTACTGATTAAACAGACTATACACACTACCAGTGCTGACTATGCACGGCACGAATGAGGCCTATACTCGTGAATGACGAGTATAGGCCTCATCATTGGTGAGAATACTCCGCACCATTTGTATGCAGTATGTATACACTTTGTATGCTCCGTGTATACAAGTTGTATTCCAGGCGTATACAACTTGTATATC
>JAFLSF010000060.1 GCA_022511045.1 Prevotella sp. | reverse complement strand
TTCAACAACAACACACAAAAATACAAAAACATTGACAAATGTCAAACAATTACAAACAATAACAATAATATAATATAGAGAATAAATAAAAACATAGACAGAAAAATAGGCCTGTAAAGATTCCTTACGACGAGAATAGGGCTCGCTGGCGACGAGGCGGCACTTCGTTGACGATGAGGTGCCGCCTCGTTACTGATAAGAAGTAGGCTTGTTGATTACAAGAGAAAACAGTGGGAGGTTATCCTTACGGATTTATAACAAATTATAAATATACCGTATGATGCTATCTCGTTACGATTAAATGTACTATCTTTGTGAGCAAAGAATATGAAAGGATTAAAGATGAGACTGATTAGGGTATTTTTATTACTAATAACGGAAATCGTTATGCATTCATGTATAGAGGTCAATGGTTCTGGCCTGTCTACTTTGTCAAAAGAAGAAAGGCAAAAGATAAAATCTTGCACAGGTCCGCTTGACGCTATCAAGAACGATGGTAATCTATACAAAGTAACTGCCAAGCAGGTGAGTCTATATATCAAAGGTAAAAAGGATGTGTTAGTCTATGAATATCTGCCTTTCTGTACAGGAGAAAGTGGACGCTCACCTATAGAAGTGAAGCAGGTATGCGACAAGAAAAAGTGGTCCTGTGTCATTATATCGTCTGTATACGATGGAATTTTTCCAATTCCCTCGAACAATAACTTTCCTATGTTCGTTATTGACAATTCTGTCTACAATACTGACAACTACCAGACTTATAGCGAGTTGTTCTATGCTGACTTAACCAATAGCAATAGCGAGGATAGGGCAGTCAATACATTTCACTATTTTCATGACGGGAAATACGTGCGCAGCTATGCCTCTATTCATGATGTGTAAACGACTTTTTGGCAACTTCTTGCACTTCTATAACGCGGTCACACCAAGCGTCAAAGTCGGGTTCTTCCACTTGTAATTCTGGGTGTGCCAAGATGTAGCCTATGCTACGGCGTACTCCTTCTGAAAAGAAGGTCTTGGCGCAAAAATCGGGAACGGTACGTTTCAGTTTTGTACAGTCGAAGACTACTGATACTGATTTATCACCTATCAAATTGCCAGTAAAATCCCATTCTTTAGGAGCTACGGTTGCAAGAAATTCCGACGAAACGTAATAAGGCTTGAATGGAACCCCTAAAGCCTCGGCAATGGTCTGGAATATTTGGTTCCACGTCAGCGTTTCGTCACTCATAATCTGGAAAGATTCGCCGATTGCTTTTGGATTTCCCAGCAGGCCAATAAAACCTTGGGCAAAGTCCTCGTTCCACGTTAGCGTCCATAACGAAGTGCCGTCACCCTGTATGATGACGGGCTTCCCGTCCAGCATGCGCTTTAATACTTGCCAGCAACCTTTAGGGCCATGTACGCTGGTAGGTACTCCCCGCTCGCCATAGGTGTGGCTGGGACGAACTATTGTAACGGGAAAACTTTGTTCCTTGTAGGCCTGCATCAATATTTCCTCGCAAGCTATCTTGTCGCGAGAATATTGCCAAAAGGGGTTAGACAGTGTTGTTCCTTCCGTAATAATATAGTGGGGAGACGGCTTATGATAGGCTGATGCCGAACTGATATAGACGTATTGGCGAGTGCGGCCATTGAAAAGTCGAATGTCGCGCTCTACGTGCTCGGGCTTGAAGCCGATAAAATCGCAGACAACATCAAACTGCTGGTCTCCCAACATCTGTCGTACTTGCGTCTCAGAATGAATATCTCCAATTACTTGCTTTACGCCTTTGGGCAACTCAGCGCGTCGTGTTCCGCGATTTAGCAGCCATAAATCGTGTTCGCTGTTTGCCAACTGCCTTGTAATGGCACTACTAATAGTGCCCGTTCCACCTATCAAAAGAATCTTCATGGCCTTCTGCTTTCAGTTTAAGTGTTTGCAAAGGTACGAAAAGTTTCTGAGATATTCGCTAAAACAAGTTGGTGATTTCGTCATCCGATGACATATTTCCCCAAAATGCGTCTTTATATTATATAATAATAAAAGGTATGAGAAAACTTTTTTGCATTGTTTGCGTCCTTATTGGAATAACGTCACAGGCTGCTGACATTTATATCACCCCTGATTCGTCATTGACCGATGCTGTTCGCAAGGCTCGTGAGATGCGGCGATTGGGCAAGGCTACGGAGGTGACTATCCACCTTGCTGCAGGTACTTACCAACTTTATGAGCCGTTGAGACTCCGTCCAGAAGACAGTGGACTGACGCTTGAGGGCACCAGTGCTGTCATCAGTGGGGGCATTAAAATCAAGAATTGGAAGCGGCAAGGCAAGTTCCTTGTGGCCGATGTTCCATACTTTAATGGTTATCCTATCGACTTCCGCCAGCTATGGATAAATGGCCGAAAGGCCACCAGAGCCCGCGATGTAAGTGATTTTGAACAGATGTATCGCATCATGACTTACGACAAGAAAAATCACGTGCTATGGATTCCCAAGAAAGCAGTAGAGAGGATTTTGCCAATTGCTTCCCATTCTTCACCATTGGAGATGGTGCTGCATGAAATGTGGTGCACATCTAACCTCCGCATCAAGTCCATTGACGTGCAAGGTGATTCTGCTGCCGTTCGCTTTCACAATCCAGAGGACAAACTGCAATTCGAGCATCCTTGGCCGTCACCTATGACTCCCGACACGAAACATCCCTCTCCTTTCTATCTGACCAATGCTAAGGAGTTGCTTGACGAACCAGGAGAGTGGTACTATGACATACGTGAGCATAAGCTATACTATATGCCTCACAAAGGCGAAATCATACATGAAGCCATCGTTCCCGTGCTGGAGACTCTCGTTGAGTTCATTGGTACTGCTGAGCGTCCTGTGCGTCATGTTGCTGTTAAAGGGATAACTTTTAGTCACACTACATGGATGCGCCCTTCATTGAAAGGCCATGTTCCCCTTCAAGCAGGGATGTATTTAACGGAGGCATACAAGTTGCGCCCTCAGATTGACCGTCCCAACAACCATAAGTTAGACAATCAAGGATGGCTGGGACGAGCCGATGCTGCAGTAGAATTGCGCTATGCCGAAGACGTCAATTTCACCGATTGTCGCTTCGAACATCTGGGCGGTTCTGGCCTTGACTACATTACTTATTGTAAAGGCGGCATCGTTTCGCGATGCCTATTCACGGATATTGCTATGAATGGCTACGTTTGCGGTTCGTTTTCTCCCGAAGGATTAGAGACACATTTACCCTATCAGCCTACCGACTTCCGCGAGGTTTGCACGGGTCAGACTGTAGAGCAGTCAACATTTTATGATGTAACAAACGAAGACTGGGGATGTGTGGCCATCTGTGCTGGTTATGTGTCAAATATCAACATTGAGCATAACACCATACACGATGTGTCTTATACGGGCATTTCCTTAGGTTGGGGATGGAACAGAGATTTAGTCTGTATGAAAGATAATAAAGTACACGCAAACCTTATCTATAATTACGCACAACACATGTACGATTGTGCAGGTATCTATACTTTAGGCAATCAGCCTGGCACAATGATAACCGAGAATGTGGTGCGCGACATAGCTAAGCCCAGTTATGTACATGACCCCGAGCATTGGTTCTATCTCTATACGGACGAGGGATCCAGCAATATCACAATTCGTGATAACTGGACTCCAGAGGAAAAGTATCTCCAGAATGCTAACGGACCAGGAAATGTCTGGGAGAATAACGGATCGCAGGTCAGCGATGACATTAAGTCAATGGCGGGAGTCAAGGCAGATTGATGCCGTATTGTTGTTTGACTTCACTCATAACAAAAGTGCTCTCCAGAGATGCCAGGTTTTCTATGTCGCCTAATTTGTTGAGTACAAACTCTTGATACTGCCTCATATCAGCTACGCGGACTTTGAGTAGATAGTCGTAATTGCCCGACGTGTTATAACACTCTGTTACCTCTGATATGCGTTGGATGCGACGAGCAAAGGCATTGGCCAAATCGCGATTCATTTGTTGGAGTTTTACCTTGCAGAACACCAATAGCCCTTGGTCTAACTTTTCTGGGTCAAGTACGGCAACGTATTTCTTGATATAACCTTTCCGTTCCAGTCTTTTCTGGCGCTCAAATACGGGTGTTGGAGTTAGGTGTACGGCTTCGGCTAACTCTTTTGTTGTCAGTTTTGCATTCTTTTGCAGGGTTTTGAGTATCTGCAAATCCGTTTCGTCAAGTGTACCTATCATGTTTTTTAGAATTTTATTCTGTTCTTAAGGCGACTAAAAGTAGGTTCTTGGATATTTATTTTACAAGACGCCGCAAAATTAGCAATATTTTCTGAATTATGCAAGAAGTTTGGTTGGCATCTCCAATTATCGTACCTTTGCACTATGAAAAGTAAGTAAATAAAGAATTAAATAAAAGAAAGGTAAGAGAAAATGAGCAAAAAGAATTATCGTTTCGAGACCCTGCAACTCCACGTAGGTCAGGAACAGGCCGACCCCGCAACTGACGCGCGTGCCGTGCCCATTTATCAGACAACATCTTATGTTTTTCGTAATTCTCAGCATGCTGCCGACCGTTTTGCTTTGCGTGATGCCGGCAACATTTATGGACGACTGACTAATTCCACCCAAGGTGTATTTGAGGACCGCGTAGCTGCTCTTGAGGGTGGCGTTGCTGGTTTGGCCGTTGCTTCTGGTGCAGCCGCAGCCACCTATGCCCTGCAGAATATTGCACAGGTTGGCGACCATATTGTAGCCGCCGATAATTTATACGGCGGTTCATACAATCTAATTACTCACACTTTGGCAACCCAGGGTATTTCTAATACCATCGTCAATGTCAGAGACCTTAAAGCTGTAGAGGCTGCCATTCAGCCCAATACAAAGGTCCTGTATGCTGAGACTTTCGGAAACCCTAATTCTGATGTTACTGACATCGATGCTCTCGCCGAGATTGCACATAGGCACAATATTCCCTTAATTATCGACAACACATTCGGCACTCCCTACCTCATTCGCCCCATCGAACACGGCGCTGACATTGTGGTACATTCTGCCACGAAATTCATCGGTGGACATGGTTCCTCGTTGGGTGGTGTTATTGTTGACGGTGGAAACTTTGATTGGAAGGCCAATGCCGACAAGTTCCCTACGTTAGCAAAGCCAGACCCCTCATATCATGGTGCTGTTTTTGCTGATGTGGCTGGAGCTGCTGCCTTTGTCACTCGCATACGTGCGGTGATTCTGAGGGACACAGGCGCTGCTATTTCACCTTTCAATGCGTTCATTTTATTGCAAGGATTGGAGACACTGAGCCTGCGAGTGGAACGTCACGTAGAAAATGCTTTGAAGGTTGTAGATTTCTTGGCCAATCACCCGAAAGTAGCTAAAGTGAACCACCCAAGTCTTCCGTCACACCCCGACCACGAGTTGTACAATAAATACTTCCCTAAGGGAGCAGGCTCAATCTTCACGTTCGAGATTAAGGGAGGCGAGAAGGAAGCTTGGCATTTTATTGACTCGCTGGAGATTTTCTCCCTATTGGCTAACGTTGCCGATGTTAAGAGTCTGGTGATTCACCCTTACACAACCACGCACTCGCAGATGACTCCCGAGGAACTGGCTGACCAACACATCACACCGTCAAGCATCCGTCTTTCTATTGGAACGGAACACATTGACGACATTCTCGACGACTTGAAACAGGCATTGGATAAGATTTAAAGACTATATAACGGATATTTAAATAACATTAAAAACTATGGCAAAGATTGCAAAGCAATTGACCGAACTTATCGGCAACACTCCACTCCTTGAACTCAACAAGTTTTCAAAGGCAAAGAGAGTATGGACTCCTATTATCGCAAAGATAGAATATTTCAACCCGGGCGGTAGTGTAAAGGACCGTATTGCCCTCGCCATGATTGAGGATGCTGAACAAAAGGGAATCTTGAAACCAGGCTCTACCATCATTGAGCCTACCAGTGGTAACACGGGTATTGGCTTGGCATTAGTCAGTGCCGTTAAAGGCTATCATCTTATTTTGACCATGCCTGAGACAATGAGTGTTGAGCGACGTAACCTGGTGAAGGCTTTTGGTGCAGAGGTACGCCTCACTCCTGGCAAGGACGGTATGCCTGGTGCTATCCGTGCTGCCGAGGAGTTGCGCGATGCTATTCCCGACGCTGTTATCCTGCAACAATTTGAAAATGAAGCAAACCCTGCTAAACATTACACGACCACAGGCCCAGAGGTTTGGTTGAATACTGATGGAAAAGTCGACATCTTCGTTGCGGGTGTTGGTACGGGTGGCACAATCTCTGGTGTTGCTAAGTATCTGAAAGAGCGTAAGCCAGAAGTAAAAATAGTGGCCGTAGAGCCAAAGTCCAGTCCTGTACTGAATGGTGGTCATAGTGGTCCGCATAAGATTCAAGGTATTGGTGCAGGATTTATTCCTAAAACCTATAACGGCGAATTGGTAGACGAGATTTACGATGTAGAGAACGATGATGCTATTCGTACCAGTCGCGAGGTTGCCATTCAAGAGGGGCTTCTGGTAGGTATTTCTGCTGGTGCAGCCCTTTATGCAGCTGTTGAGATAGCCAAACGTCCTGAAAATAAGGGCAAGAGAGTGGTCGTACTCCTGCCCGATACAGGCGAGCGCTACTTGTCTACCGTGCTCTATGCTACCGAAGAATATCCTCTTTAGTTATTAGCATCCATAATCCTTTTTTCCAGATGTCGGCGGGAGTGTTCTTGTCGGCATCTTTTTCTTTGGGTGTCTTTAGATGACAAAACAACTGGCCGAGCGTCTCTTTATATATAAGTAAGGTAATATGAAGACGACAAAAGCAACATGGATATGGTATCCTGGCGACTTCGAGATTTGGCTGGGAAACATTTTTAATAATCGGCGTACAGAGCGCGGCGCTATGTTCCCACCATTTTGGAAGCAAGACTCCCACTATCCTACGGTAGAATTCTCTACCAAAGTAAACCTAAAGCAAGAAGAAGTCATTGCCGTATGGGCAGAAGGGACATTTAACTTCGCACTTGATGGTAAACTGATTTCTGAGGTGTCCGCTCCTGCCAATACTTTTTGGTATGAGGAAAGCGAAGCAGGCGATTGTTATCGCATCCGTATTCCTCAGGGCGAGCATGCTCTGAATCTCAAGGTGTGGAACCAGCAAACGCCGCCGGCTATCTTCATAAAGGGCAAAACCATACAAAGCAATAATTCGTGGCTCGCAACCTATGAAGACAAACTTTGGATTGACGAGAATGGTGTGGCTCATGGTTCTGGCATTTATGTGCCTGCCGCTTCGTGGAACTTCGACGAGCCCAACCAACGCCCCTCACATTATAGTTTAAAATGGCGCGAACAGCATCCAGTCAGTTGCGAAACTATAGCACCAGACAAGAAACTCTACGACTTTGGTTGCGAGACATTTGGCCATCTCGATTTCCGCAACGTCAGCGGTCAAGGTACAGCCTTTATCTATTATGGAGAAAGCCGCGAGGAAGCACTCGACAAGGAGTATTGCGAGACGCTGGACATGATGCAAATCAATAACGGAAAGATTCGTAAGCCTTTAGACAGCAAGGCGTTTCGCTACGTCTATATAGAGAGCACGGGCAATATCAACTATCAGTTGTCCATGTACGAGGAATACGCCCCTTACGACCCCAATCATACGGGGTCATTCCGTTGCTCCGACGATGAGTTGAATCGCATTTGGGACACGGCGGCGCGTACAATGGATTTGACGACGCAAGAATTTTTCATGGATGGTATTAAGCGAGACCGTTGGACGTGGTCAGGCGATGCCATTCAGTCATATCTCATGAACTACTATCTGCGCTTCGACACGGAGTGTGTCAAGCGCACCATCCGCCAATTAAGAGGCAAGGACCCTGTGACGGCACATGTCAATACCATTATGGACTACACCTTCTATTGGTTTAAGTCTGTTCTTGACTACTATCACTATACGGCCGATGTCCATTTCGTCCGTGAAATGTGGCCCCGTATGGTCACGCTAATGGACTACACGCTCTCCCGTACCAATGCTGACGGAATGGCTGAGGGACAAGCTGACGATTGGATTTTTGTTGATTGGGTAGACTTCCCCATGCACAAGCGAGGGGCACTTTGCTTTGAGCAGATTCTATTGTATAAAGCACTTGAAACAATGGCCCAGTGTGCTCGCCTGCTTTCTGAAGATACGGCTTATGCCAAGTATTCCGAAAAGGCTGCATCACTCTTGCATAATATCAAAGAAACGTTCTGGAATGATGACGCTCATGCTTACCTGCACGCTATGGAGGACGGACAGTTAAACCGGCAGATTACCAAGTTCCCCAACATGTTTGCTATCCTCTATGGCCTCAGTGACGAGGCGGAGCAGAAAGACATTATGGAGAACGTAATGCTCAATCCCAATATTGACCCAATTACCACGCCCTATATGCGTTTTTACGAGTTAGAGGCACTCTGCATGGCTGGTCTCCAGAAAGAAGTGTTGGCAGAGGTTCGCTCCTATTGGGGCGGCATGCTGAAGGAGGGAGCAACATCGTTCTGGGAAAAATACGTTCCTTCCGAGACAGGCACCCAGCATTTGGCCATGTATGGCCGTCCTTACGGCAAATCACTCTGTCACGCTTGGGGAGCATCGCCCGTTTATTTGTTAGGCAAGTACTATCTGGGTGTACAGCCCACCAAGCCTGGCTATCAAGAGTATGAAGTGCGTCCCTCACTGGGCGACCTTGACTGGATGGAGGGCGACGTTCCAACCCCTCATGGTATGATACATGTCTATATGGACAAGCAACAAGTAAAGGTGAACTCTACTGAGGATGGGGGCTGGCTTGTCGTCGCAGGCCAGAAGATTCGCATTGAAGCAAACAAAGAAACTATCGTCCGTCTATGAAGCAACATCGCATCCTTTTCGTGTGTCACGGGAATATATGTCGTTCGCCAATGGCAGAGTTTGTAATGAAGGACCTTGTTCATAAAGCAGGCCTTACCGAATATTTTTATATTGAGTCAGCCGCTACCTCGACGGAGGAGATAGGCAACGGCGTATATCCTCCTGCCCGCAGAAAGTTGGCCGAGCACGGAATCTCGTGTCAAGGCAAGACGGCTCGTCAACTCACCCGTTCCGACTATGACCACTACGATTTGCTGATAGGTATGGACCAGTGGAACATCCGCAACATGAATCGGATGTGTGGTGGCGACCCGCAGGGTAAGATTCATCTGTTGATGGAATATACAGGTCATCCCCACGAGGTCGCCGACCCTTGGTATACTGGTGACTTTGAAGCCACTTGGCGGGACGTCCTTGCAGGTTGTCAGGCACTACTCCAGAGTTTAGAATGATTCCTTACCCGTTGTTTACCTTATTGCGATAGATGATTACTCCCAAAATGACGAGAATCACTACCGCTACTATTTCCATCCATTCCATAAATATTCATTCTTTTGAAAAAGAGTTCCCACAAACGTGGGAACTCACAGCATTTGTCTTTAAACAGCCACTTGGGTACTTTCGAGGTTAGGCCTCGGGCTGAGCCTTTTGCTCTAACTTGAGGGCTTTGGGACCCTTGCCGTCCTTACTGTGAAGACGGTCGTGGCTGGGACGACGGCCGTGAGGGCGGTTCGTAAACTTTTTGTACTCGTCGTACTGGTTGGCGGTGAGAATGTCCTTTAGGTTCTTCTCATACTCCCTGCGTTTGGTCATTTGCTCTTTAACCTTGGCCTTTTGTTCGTCTGTCATTTGGGGACGCTCCGTCGTGGCCTTACCATTCTGGACGTATGCAATAGGCTTCCCAGGGTTCTCCAGCACATCTTTGTACTGTTCGTTCAGTGCCTTCACTTTGGCCTTCTGTTCATCAGTCAAGTTCAGTTTTGTAATCATCAATTCTGTGCGCTGCTCTACGGTCATAGGGTTGCGTGGCAACATGATACTCTTGTCATGCCCTTGCTTGTTTTCCTTGCAGCACTCTTTCTTATCCTTTTGTCCTTGTTGCTGGTTGTTGTCTTTCTGATTTTCATTCTGTGCTACGGCAGCCGTTATGGTCAGCAGGGCTGCTAATGTCATCAATGTCTTTTTCATAATCGTCACGTTTTTGTTTGTTATACATATTGTCGTCATTGCCGACATCTTTATGATGCAGATGAAAGGAAAAAGTTAAAGCCGCTTGCTGCTTTTTTTCAGCAAACGGCCTTTTTTCTGCATGGAAAGAATAACATGCTCACCTCTGTAAGGCAATATTATAATTATAGTATTGCTGGTTACCCGTAATATCCTCAATAACCTTGATAAACGGCGGGAAATTGACAGATTCCTGTTGGGCTATATCTTTTGTCTCCAGCACCATCAGTCCCTTTATAGGTTCATGGTAGGTGTCCAGTTCAAAGTACTGCCCTTTCCAAATGAAACTGCGGCGCGTTTTATGGATGGTGGCGCGATAGGGGTCGGCCTGTTGCAGTAGCGACTCGTACAGCGCATTGGTCACTTGCCGCTCCGTCTCCAGCACCTCGGTGGGCGACACTCGCTTCTTTGTCTTGTGCACATTGACGGCCTCGCCGTTCCAACTGCGGCGGCGCAGACGCACCTCACAATCGGGGTCGGCTACCAGATAAGTCTGGCGAATGTCGCTCTCGATACACTCGGGCAGGTCGCCTGTCAGCTCTACAATATATTTCCGCTCCTCCTCAATAGGTTGCGGAATACCTAATACGTTGCTAATCTCCTTTAGCACTCGCCGCAACTTGGTGTCAAAATCATCGTGATTGTTGATGACGCGCAGATGCGGATGACCCGTCCACGCCCTGTTCACCCTCTTGTCCAAGTCACGCGCTAGTTGCAGCCCCTCCTCGTTGGCCTGCTCGTAGCGGGTCGAATTGGTGGCCACCGTATAATATTGCTCCGCACCGTCAGCCGCACTCACTAAGTGCAGCACGGCATCATAGCGCTCCTTCAACTGGTTGGACGACGTACCGCACTTGCCCGTTATGTCGTCCCACATCTCTGGCGCAATGTATGCCGAGATGTCCAGTGTGCCTCGGTCGCACACTACAAAGGTTGGCTTGGTGCAGGTCTCTGCCAGCCGCATAAACGCATCCTCCAGTGCTAACTGCGTCTCCAAAATAGCCTTCTCGCCCTCATAATACAGCCGAGGGTTCGTCGTCAGATAACTCCATCCGCCCTGACTATACATTGTGGGAACCTCGGGAACGGTGAACACCTTGAATCCTAAGTTGCTGAAGTGCTCGACGATACGCACCAGCGCAGTCGTCTTCCCGGCGCACGGCCCGCCCGTCAGTACAATTCGTTTTACGTTACTCATGAGTTATACCTCTTGTTTGGCTGACAAAGTTACGAATAATCAGCAGAACATCCGCCGTCGCAAGATATAAAAATCCTTAAACACCAAGTCCATCTTCAACTCGTCATGCTTCATGACTAACCATTGAGAATAGGCCTTACGGATGATGAGCCCTATTCTCGTCGACCTCGAGGCCTATTCAGTGTACATACATCTTCAGCAAAAAGTGACACAGAAAATGGATACAGAATACAGAATACAGTTTTTTTGAGTCCATTTCCCTATTTCTAGAAAAACCTCATACACAATACTCTATTATATATATATTATATATAATATATATA
>JAFLSF010000006.1 GCA_022511045.1 Prevotella sp. | reverse complement strand
TACAACTTGTATACACGGCGTATACAACCTGTATACTCCTGGTATACAAATGGTGCGGACTATCCTCATCGCCTGTGAATCCTATGCTCAACGTCGGCAAGGCCTATACTCAAAATCCGCAAGTATAAATCTCCGAGTCATTAACTTGGGTTAAATAATACTACTTTCCTTGTTCAATTAAAATATTTCCACTATATTTGCACCCAAAAACTAAAGCTAATAATACGGATATGAAGAAAATTCTTTTATCGTTCACGATGCTACTCATAGCAGTATCATCACAAGCAGCATTGTCATTTAAAGGACAAGGAGGTTGGTATGAAAGTTGTTGGATGGAATTTACAGGCCTCAATAGTAGTTACTCGCATTATAATGCATATATATCCGACAACGGTGGTAATAACTGGACGTTGCTGGATGGCGAGCTGATTCGCTCATACGGTACGTTCGGGCGAGTGGATGCGTTGGGACTGAAAGCAGGAAACTATTTGCTAAAGGTTGTGCCTGTCGCCAATAATGCCGAGGTAATGACTGATGCTGTTCAGACTCCTAGTGCTATTGAGGTGAAACAACATGACCGTTCTGGTTTTGCACATTTCAATTACAGCGGAGTCGGCGCTTATAATGATGATGGAACGCCAAAAAGTAATGCCCGCATTATCTACATTACTTCAAATACTGCCAAGACGGTAACATTGGACGTTAAGACAGAAGATAAGTATGATGCAACAAACTTTACGGGATTGCAGGCTATCATTACCGCCTATCAGAAAGGGCGTGAGACTCGTCCTCTGATTGTTCGTTTCATTGGCACTATTGAGGCTGATGACATGGATGGGTTCGATTCTTCTTCTGAGGGACTCCAAATAAAGGGCAAAACAAAGGACTCAAAGTTAGATATGACGTTCGAAGGTGTAGGTAACGATGCTTTCATTCATGGCTTCGGATTCCTCGTTCGTAATGCGGCTTCTGTTGAGATGCGTAACTTTGGTGTTGCTACGTTGATGGATGACGGCATCTCGCTGGATACCGATAACGACCACATCTGGATTCATCACATGGATGTATTCTATGGTCCTAACAAGGGTGGTGACCAGAAAAAAGGCGATGGTGCTATTGATGTGAAAACTAACTCTAAGCATGTAACTATTGCTTATGTCCATTTTTGGGATACAGGTAAGTCTACGATGTGTGGCATGAAAAGTGAAAGTGGTCCTAACTACATAACCTACCACCATAATTGGTTCGACCACAGTGACTCTCGCCATGCGCGTATCCGTACCATGTCTGTTCACATGTACAATAACTACTACGATGGTATAGCCAAGTATGGTGCTGGTGCCTGCACAGGTTCTTCTGTCTTCATGGAAAGTAACTACTTCCGCAACTGCACTAAACCTATGCTTATTTCCATGCAGGGTACAGATACTAAGAATGGTACTGACGAAAAAGATGCTCCCACTTTCTCTAAGGAAGACGGTGGTATCATCAAGTCGTACAAGAATTTTTTCAGTGGTTCATATACGTTGGCCAAGTGGTCATCAAGCAACACGGTACATTTTGATTGCTACGAAGCATCTACTCGCGGCGAACAGGTTCCAGAATCTGTTACTGCAAAACAGGGTGGTACCAAATATGATAACTTTGACACCAACACTTCTGTAATGTATCAGAGTTATATACTGGACGAAGCAGAAAATGTTCCTAACGTTGTGACAGATCGTACCTGGGGTGCTGGACGAATGCAGGGTGGAGACTTTATTTTTACTTTCACCAATGCTGACGATGCTGACTACGAAGTAAATAGTGCCCTACGCAATGCTATTGACAATTATAAGCCCAGCCTTGTGGATATTATTGGCAAAGAGGGTGGTGCCGGAAGCGGCTCTACAGAGCCCGATGACCCCTCTGACACCCGTGCTGAGTCATCGTTCACGCTGACCTCAGAATCTGCACTGACTCTTGACCAGAATGCTACCAGTCAGATTTCTACTTCTGGTGCTGCAGGTGATATTACCTATGTTTCTAACAACACAGAAATTGCTTCTGTCGATAATAATGGCACCATTACAGCTGTTGGCCCTGGCAAAACCATGATTATTATCACTGATGCTGGTTCTGAAACCGTTAAGGGTGCAAAACTCAATGTCTCCGTTACTGTGATTGGTACCGTGATTGCTGATGGTGACGTGATGATTCAAGCTGGTGAGTTACCCTATGGTTATGCTGTTGATGAGGAAACCTCGTTCAGTCAGTACACCTATAGCGGTTCTGATTGGGTTAACAATGCCAATCTATTTCTTGCTGATGCCTCACAACACAAAGTAACCATTCCTACAGGCGTGAAAGTAACGGCCGTCACACTTTATGCCGTCAATGACAATAACACTGCTGGTAAAGGTAAGATTACTGAACTTGCAGGTAAGAGTTTCGATATTTCCTTACCCAGCCGTAAAAGCGACAAAGCCTTGGCCACTGCTACTGTAGAGGATATTGATATTACTAATGAGTTAACTTTCACCATTACCTATAAATCTGGTGTCAAGCTGGCATTAAAAGTGGCCTCTGACGCTACCAGTATTCAAGAGATTAACAATAATTTTAGTAGTAGTAACACAAAAGCTGTTAAACGTCTCAAGGACGGTCACCTCGTCATTGAGCGTGATGGCAAGTTGTATAATGTTGCTGGTATATTGGTAGAATAGTTTATCAACAATTTTGTAAGAAAGTAAGCGAAATAAGAAATGGTACGCTGATTTAGCGTACCATTATCTTTTTACCATTCTTGATATAGATGCCTCGTTGTATTGACTTGTTGGTAAGCCGTCGCCCTTGTAAGTCGTAAAGGGCTTCTTCACCATCAGAAAAGACTGACGTTAGATTACTGATGCTGGCAGGTGTGCCATTGTCGAAATCGAAAATAACCAAACCAGTCGTCGTGTCTTCGGCAATGTTCTTTAGCTTGAAAGCTGGCGTTGGATCACCACTGTAGAAGATGTAGTTAGGCAGCTCCATATTGGCGGCTAATGTCGTAATGGCATTGGCTCCAGGAAATGGGTCGCCGCCAAGACTGGCAGTGTATTCGGCTTGCGTGTAGGGCTTGTTGTCTCCAAACTGATAGCCGTTAATTATCAATCCGTCAGCAGGCACTACTGTGACACGGGGCTGTCCTGCGACATTATTTGGGAAATCACTCATAGCCACTGTACCTTTATTGTAAGCAATATGCCATACCAGCAGGCCGTGTCCATAGACAAAACCAGGAATACGATTCTCGGTGTCACGGGCTTGCACATTCTCTAATATCATCCACTCCTCATCGTCAGCACCATTGCTGAATTTATAGGCTTTCCCACCCTTCATCAGTGGTGTCAACTCAATACCATTCTGCGACTCTTCCAGCTCCTCTATTTCCGTCCAGCCCATCACCGATTGTTCCCAAGCGGTATAAGGCACAGGGGCATAGCCATTATTAGCATACTCGCCATAGTCCATCAAGTCCCAAAACTCTGGTGATTGGTTGTTTTTCTGTGCAGACGTAACAGTAGCATAGTGGTCGGACAATCCCATGCCGTGAGAGAATTCATGGACGAAAAGTCCAATACCATTGATGTCAGTACCATTGCTTACCCGAAATAACTCTGGGCTACAATTCATGTAAGTTACTGTCACGCCATCCTTAGTACTCACATTCTGCATGCCACATTTCGGCCACAACGTGTTGGCAGGATTGCCGCTAACGCTCTCTCCGTATCCAGCGTAGATGACGCACACTAACTCGGCTTTTCCGTCGCCATTATTATCGTATTGACGAAAGTCTATCGTGCCATCGGCAGCGGCAATGGCATCTCTGCAAAACTGCGAGAAATTAGCGTCTTGTCCCGAACCACCCTGGTTAGCACCATAGTAGTCCAGCGTCTGAGGCAGGGTGAATGGGCCTACCACATCAAACTCGGGTATGAACTTTCCATGACTTGACAGCTCGAAGTAACGCTGCACACTTACTAAATTCTTATCCTCATTCTGTCCCAGATTCTCCTGCGTTTCACCGTTAAAGTATTGCTCAAACTGGGCTTTAGGGTTTGTGCTTGTAAACTGATTATCAGCAAAGTTAACCAATAACACCAGGCATTTTGGGTTGCCCTGATGTGGGAAATAGTTGGCATCAGTTACTTGAGCACGGCGGATGGCCTGTAAAGTGCAGTCTGCCTTTTCAAAGAACAAACTCCTACGCTGTAATTGTATTTCACAAGCCTGTTGCTCCTCGGCATTACGCATCTCTTTCTGATGAGCCAAATGTGTTGTAGGCCACAATTCCCCTTGGTCGTTGATAGCTGCCACATAATATGCTCCGCCTTTCTCCACTACCAACATGCCATCGTTAGTAGTCATCCACGATACGTGTTCGTCTCCATATAGCGTTACGAAAAGTGTCGTACCATCGGGCTGCAACACAGCAACGCTTTCACTTAACGCTTTTGCTGCATGCACAGTTATGGTCGCTAATATGGCCACTACAAAACTGAAAATCAATCTATTCATATATTATTTAGTTTTCAGCAAAAGCAGCTGCTTCTGCCTCCGCAATTATTTCCTCGCGACTCTTCTCATGCGGAGTCATCTTAACATCATCTAGTACAAATTCCTCCGCTGGCTTCGTCCGGCTTTCAACAGGAGCCTTATGCTCTACAATGAAGTTCTGCTGCTCACGCTCCAACTTCTCCAAATCGGGCACCACCATAACAGGTTCCTCCTCCATTTTCGTGCGGTCGCCCTTAGCGGCAAAAACCGCATCAATGAACTGGGGTTCCCGGCGCAAGCGCTGTAGTGTGTCCTTTGCAGCATTTTGCTGGCTCTCTTTTTTCGAGTAACCTATTCCCTTACAACCTTCCAATCCCTCAATAAACACTTGCGTCGTGAATACGGGGCTTTTCTTTTCGTCACGCGTCTGCTCCAAATCACGGAACTCCATCTGTACGCGATTTTTTTGGCTCCACTCCAGCAACTTCGATTTGAAGTTCACCTCCTTGTATGCCACTTTATCTATATTTATCAAGTGTGCCAATATACGTTTTTGCATAAATTGCATACAGGCATTGTAACCCCTATCCAAATAGATGGCACCTACCAGTGCTTCGAAAGCGTTGCCATTCATGTAACAATTATGCGAAGTTGAGTGGTCCGTTGACTTGATGAGTTGCGGTATGCCCATCTCCTTTGCCAACTTGCCTAATGTGTCGCGACTGACCAGCTTCGAGCGGGTATTCGTTAGGAATCCCTCGCGTTTGCCTTCAAAGTGGCGAAACACAATATCTCCCACCACCGCATCCAGAACAGCGTCGCCTAAAAACTCTAACCGCTCATTATTCAAAGGTTTACCCTTTGCAGTACGTTGACCTACACTCTTGTGGAGCAGGGCTTGTTTATATAACTCTATGTTGTGAGGGTAGAAACCTAAAATGTCATAGAGGGAAGAAAAAAGCTCCTTCTCCTTGCGGAAAGGGAGCTTTATCCTGTCAATGCTATCGTTAATCCACATACTTCTTGAATACTACGCAAGCATTATGTCCGCCAAAGCCGAAAGTATTGCTCAGTCCGGCACGTACCTCACGCTTTTGGGCCGTATTAAAGGTAAAGTTGAGGTTATAGTCAATCTCCTCGTCCTTATCGTCCTCCTCGTGGTTAATCGTGGGAGGCACAATATCATTCTGAACGGCTAACACAGTAGCCATAGCCTCAACAGCACCAGCAGCACCCAGCAAGTGACCTGTCATTGACTTCGTAGACGAAATATTCAACTTGTAGGCAGCCTCGCCAAATACCTCCTTGATAGCTTTAGCCTCCGAAATATCGCCTACATGGGTTGACGTACCATGTACGTTGATATAGTCAATATCCTCAGGAGTCAGACCTGCATCCTCCAAAGCATTCTTCATGACCAATTTTGCACCCAATCCCTCGGGATGAGAAGCGGTGATATGGTGAGCGTCTGCACTCATGCCTGCACCAACCATCTCGGCATAAATCTTAGCGCCACGAGCCTTTGCGTGCTCCAATTCCTCTAAAATGAGGCAACCAGCACCCTCAGCCATTACGAAGCCATCGCGGCTGGCACTGAACGGGCGGCTGGCCTTTTCGGGCTCGTCATTGCGGGTAGACAATGCTTTCATAGCATTGAAACCTCCCACACCCGTCTCGCAAATAGCGGCCTCAGCACCGCCACTCAAAATGATATTAGCCTTACCAAGACGAATCAGATTGAAAGCATCAGCCAACGCATTGCTTGACGAGGCACAGGCAGAAGCCGTGATGTAGTTAGGTCCATGAAAACCATACATAATAGAAATATGGCCTGCGGCAATGTCAGCAATCATCTTCGGAATGAAGAAAGGATTGAACTTGGGACCATCCTCGCGATGAGCGCCATAATAAGACACCTCATCCTCGAACGTCTTGATACCACCGATACCCACGCCGTAAACAACGCCGATACGGTCCTTATCCTCCTTCTCTAAATCCATACCACTATCCTCGACAGCCTGCTTGGCAGCAATCAGAGCCAACTGTGTGTAGCGGTCCATCTTGCGAGCCTCTTTGCGGTCCAAATAGGCGTTCACATCAAGGTTTTTCACCTCGCACGCAAACTTAGTCTTAAAATTGGTCGCATCAAAAAGCGTAATAGGAGCAGCGCCACTTTTACCCGCCAAAAGATTCTTCCAAGTCTCCTCGGGAGTATTACCCAGCGGCGTCACGGCCCCCATTCCTGTTACTACTACTCTCTTTAATTCCATAAATCAATCATTAAGTAAGAAAGGAAAAACAAAAGAGTGAGAAACTTGCTACCGCACCTCAATGAGTGAAGGGACAACGGCAGCAAATTTCTCACTTTTCACTCTTGACTTTCGCCTATATTATTTTGCGTTCTCCTCGATGTAAGCGATAGCGTCACCAACGGTACCAATCTTCTCAGCCTTGTCGTCGGGGATAGAAATACCGAACTCCTTCTCAAACTCCATAATCAGTTCTACGGTATCCAAAGAGTCTGCACCCAAGTCGTTAGTAAAACTTGCTTCGGGCTTAACCTCTGCTTCGTCAACACCAAGTTTGTCTACAATAATAGCCTTTACTTTGCTTTCAATTTCTGACATAATTGTTTTCTTTAAAATGTTAATAATTGATTTCTTTTTTACGCATTACGCAACAAAAATGTCGCTTAGCGGGTGCAAAGTAACGCATTTTTATTGACTTACGCAAATTTTTAGCTTAAAAAAACACTACGAACTGCACAAACACCATGCACTTGTGCAAGTTTTATACACTTTAGGCTTAATATATAAATATTGAACTGGCAATGAAGCTACTAAAAACATTGGTGGCTCAAGAATATTCTTGAGCCACCAATTCATAATTGTTTGTTTCGTCACTGACTATTTAGTTAGCCAGCGGATCAAACGTACCATAGCTACCTCCACTGCTAAGTTCCCATCCTACTGTCTGAGGTATTTCTTTGTTATTCTCTTGAACACTGCTCTTGAGTCCTAAGATATAATATTTAGGGCGGAAAGAGATATATTCAGGATTCTGACCAGAATCAGTTGGGTCTTGGTTCTTCTCTACAATGTACAGATTGTTCTGATACCATGTTTTCAAATTGTTAGCCTGTGTAGTCAAATCATCTGTCGCACCATCTAAATCGATTATAACATTACGTGTACCACCATTCTTCAACAACGGGTCTGAGTCATAAGTCGTTCCACCTTGTCCATAAGATTTAGCCGTCTGGAATTCTATGCGCTCTCTGCGCTGACCGTTAAAAGGCTTTACACCTAACCAAGTACAAGTGTTGCCACCCCATCCTGTTAGCGTATAAGTATCAGGCGTATTAGCAGGCTTTGTAGCACCACCATCGAACAACATCCAACGGCGCATATCATAGAAACGCTTACCCTCATAAGCCAATTCTATCTGACGCTCGTAAAGGATAGCACTCATACAAGCAGCCTTGTTAGATGACAGATTTGCCTGTAATCCGCAATCTGCTGTTTTATATCCTGCACGTCTACGAATTTGTTTCAGAAGATCAACCGCATACGCCATATCACCAGCTCCACAAGCAGCCTCAGCCAGATTGAGTAACACCTCGGCAAAACGAAGTTCTATCAAAGGAGCAGCAGAAGTCTTAAATGGCTGGTCGTAAGTAGGCATATATTGATACATCGGGCTTGCCCCTTTAATACCTGCATCGTCACTCTTCTTACGCACATACAAACTTGTACGATGAAGTAAAAAGTTATCGGCACCTCGTGCAGCATCAGAACCAGTCCTATCATCAGTCTTCGACATATCAGTGTACCATACATAGTTCCACAAAACATATTCCTTACCTTGTTCGTACGACGGATTATTACCATCCTTTTGAGTCGGGTCACCACTATATGGCCATTTGACACCAGGGAAGGCAAAAGTACGATAGAATCGTGGGTCACGATTCACAAACGGATAGTTCTTGTCGTAATTGTAAGTTGACGAAGTTTCCAGCAAATTATATCCCGTTCCTTGGGGCAATTTACCATCGGCCATAGGGAACAAGTTTGCAAGCATAGCACTGGCAGCCAGCCCGCTACCTCCAGTATTACTAGGACGAACCTTAGCCTCCCAAGGATTGTTCTGCTGCTCGTCAGATTCTGTGATAATATTATTGTGGAGCGTAACGAGCACAGCCTCAGGATTCTTACCATTCTGCATAAACTGGAGAGCGAAGTCACTACCATTTACATTATTAGATGTAGAGAACAGATCATGTCCACATGCTTTAATGGTAGGAAGGTCTGCTTTCATCTGTGCATAAGCCTCAGTCCAACGGCTGTCATCACCCTTGCGGTTAAATATTGGACTTGCCCAAAGTACAAGAGCGCGTCCCTTCAGAGCTAAAGCTGTACCTGATGTGACACGACCCCAGTCACTGCCACTCCATCCACCTTGAGTGGTCTTGGCAGCCAGCAGACTGGAAGCCAGATTACACTCGTCGACAATAAACTGGATGCACTCCTTGGTTGTAGAGCGTGGAGTAAACGTACCAACCTCAGGATTCTGTACCTCTTTAACAAGGGGCACACCACCATACCATTTCACAAGGTTAAAATACATCCATGCACGCCAGAAGTGAGCTTGACCAAGCAACTCATCCTTTTGTGCCTGAGTAAGCGTACTTCCTTCAACTCCAGCAATAAAATCATTGATATTGCGGATTCGTCCATAAGTAGATTGCTGAATATCAGTTACCTTACCCATAAAGAAATCGGGTACTGCAGTGCCTGAGCTACCACCAGATGTTAATTCCACATTAGGATTAACAAAATCACTCCATGTGCCCGCATATTCTTCTGTTGATCGGCTTGCCATATCAGGTAGTCCACTTGATACGCCTGTAAATCTCTTGTTTGCATCGGCTTGTGCCATTTCCGTCATCCAAGGCTGGCACTGGGCATAAATATCATTCAGTCGTCCGTTGGCACCACTATAATAATTGTACACATCAACGTTGACGTTATCATAGTTCTTTTTGTCCTCCAAGAACTGGTCACTGCAGGCAGACAAAGCCATAACTGACAAGACCCCGAGGCTAATATATGTTATTACGCTTCTCATAACTCTTGAATTTTATGATTTTCATTAAATAATAGTTTAGAACGAGAGGTTTACACCAACAGTCCATTTACGCAGGTTAGGATATTCATAATATCCAGCCCAAGAATTGGTAAACCTGTCGGGATAAGGATTGTAGAAGTTAATCAAGTTCTGTCCTGTCACGTTAACACGTGCACTCTTGATGAACGCAACGCTCTTAAGCCACTGTTTAGGAATGCTATAAGCAATTGTCAATCGAGTCAATCTAACTCTTGCTGCGCTAACGCGCCAAAAACTTGAGGAGACACCATTGATGCTAAAGTCACCAGTTGGAAATACGGGATATTTTGCATCATGATTCATCGCCTGCAATAAACGTCCTTGAGCATCATAAATATCTTGATATACATATACGTCGTCAGGATTCCAGAACGATGCAAAGTTTGTACTCTCCAGAACACTCACAGAAGGTACTGAGATAGCTGCGGAAGGAATGATTTCATATCCACCCCAGTTTGCACTGATTTGTCCAGACAAGGAAAGACCTTTCCACTCACAACCGAAGTTAGTAGTTACACTATAAGGATTCTGGCGGTTTGAAAGTAACACTTGGTCAAATTCTTGACTAACTTCATGGTCTGGACCTGTATATTGTCCTGTTTCAGAATCATAGCCACGCACATCTTTATATATCAGCATACCAGGCTTCACCTGATCTTTGCTCTTGCCCATATACTGGCCATAAGTGCCATCTGGCTTCTTCAAGTATTTATCGAAATATTCGTCAATATCATGGTAGTTGCGGAACATACCAATACATTCCATACCCCATACACCCGTATCCGTACGACCACCAGGCCGAATACTCATATACATTTCACCAGGCTTGGTTGTCCAGTCCATTACCAACACTTCGTTGTCACTATAGCCCGTATTGACGCCAACGTGATACTTGAAGTCCTTGCCAATCTGGTCACGCCATGTAATGCCTAACTCCCATCCCCAGCTATTCATCTCACCATAGTTCGTTGAAGCTGTTGTCGTACCAATAGTAGATGCTACATCCTGTGAGAGTTTCAGCAACATCTCTCTATTCTTCTCAAAGTAATAATCAATATTGATAGCCAGTCGCTTCCTCAAGAACTGCAAATCAAGTCCGATATTGGTCTTATACGACTTATCCCAATGTACGTCTGAATTAACAGCCGAATAGTTGGGATTGATAGTGATACGCGACTTAGCAGCATTACCGTTTCCTTCACCAAACACAACACCTCGGTTGGCATCCAAGAAATAAACCTGCATCCACTGCCATGCAGAAAGATTGTCACGACCAGTCATACCCCAGCTAGCACGCAGTTTCAAGAAATCAACCCACTCTAACCACTTAACCTTTGAGAACCAAGGCTCTTCACTGACAATCCAACCAGCACTGATAGCAGGGAAAGTTCCCCAATAGTTGTTGGGAGCGAATTTGGTAGAAGCATCAGAACGAATCAAGAACTCTGCCAGATAACGATTAGAATAGGCATAGTTGATACGTCCGATATAAGACATAGTACCGCTTTCAACACGCGTAAACTCTGTGTGATGTTCTCCCTCTGCAGAATTCCACTGTCCAGTCGTAAACTCATAAGGCTGTCCACGTCTTCCCAAAAGCCACTCACTCTCAGCTTCAGAGCGCTCAATAGAGAACAGTGCACTAATATCATGGTCACCAAACTTGCGCTGATATTGAGCTGTGAAGTTAATCTGATAGTTGTCAGCACGAGACATCGTCCTATACAACATATCACCATTATCAAGGTTTCGAGCATTAAAATTGCTTGCGGCTAAATAATTATAGGTTGGGTCTTCCTCACCAGTAGGTGTAAACAAGTGTCCACCGCTACCATATCGCTGATTCATGGTGTACAGCGTATAGGCAGAACCATATTGCTTGGTTTTATCATTGTTGATACTCTTTGAATAAGAGAACTTCAACTTCAAGCCTTTCAGCAAATTGCTCCATCCGAAATCATAGCTAAGATTACCATTGATGTTCATGTTGTTGGTCTGGTTCTCACTATAGTCACCATTATTCTGGAGCACACTAAATGAGTAGTTCTGCATACCACTAACATTACCATCAGGTCCATAAGTAGGAATAGCATATCCGTTAACTTCTTCAGGAATGTAACGAGGATGAGTCAACAAGAAAGAATAGTCCCTATTGCTATAGTTGTTGATATATGGAGTCTCCTTTTTGCCATAGTCACCGCTGACTGTCAGACCAGCAGAAAGCCACTTGCTTAGCTTAACTTCCACACCAGCACGATAGTTCCAACGATTGTACTCCAACTTTCCAAGGTTACCTCCTTGATCGAAATAGCTGATTCCAGCAAAGTAGTTTACCTTATCGGTAGCTCCACTGATATTAACGCTATGACGCGTCGTTGAGCCCGTCTCCCAATACTTGTCTAACAAGTCATAGTCCAAACCACGCATGGTCTGCAACTCGTCATATTGGAAAAGCGCATTTTTAATATCCAAAGAAGTATTGCTGGGATCCGCAGACTTAATGATGTTATAAAGTCGGCCATAGTCATAGGCATTCAACATTTTAGGTCTGGTAATAGCATTGGTAAAACCAAACTGGCCACTATATGAGATAGAAGGCTCACCCGTCTTACCCTTTTTAGTTGTTACCAAAATGACACCATTAGCAGCACGGGCACCATAAACGGCAGCAGAAGCATCCTTCAACACAGAAATGTTTTCCACCTCAGAGGGGTCAAGGTTATTGAAAGCCTCCTCACCGAGGTTCTTGGTTTCATTACCAATTTTCACATCGTTAGGATAGATGTATCCATCAATAACGAACAAAGGACTTTGAGAATTGACACCGAGTGAGCCAAGAGAACCCGCGTCACGAACACGCATAGAAGCCGATTCTCCAGGGCGTCCCTCACCACCACTGACAGAAAGACCGTTTACCAAACCACTAAGTGACGAAGCAAGATTGCCATTAGCGAGGTCTTGAATGTCATCTACAGGTACTGAGGCAACAGAACCCGTTAGGTGAGCTTTTTTCTGGGTGCCATAACCAACGACTACCACTTCTTCCAGACTCTGACTGTCTTCCTTTAAAGTGATAGTACCACCAGGTGCAACAGTCTGTGGCAGATAACCAATATAGGAAATAACTACCTTGCCATTCTTGGGTACTGATAACGTATAGTTACCATCCAAGTCCGTTATTGTTCCTTTTCCTTTATCACCGGCAACAACCACAGATGCACCGATAATGGGTTCGCCACTTTCGTCAAGCACTGTTCCTTTCACCGTCTGATCTTGTGCTAAGGCTGGCGTTGAGAACAAAGCCATAAAGCCCAAGCATAAACTGATGATTTGTTTTTTCATATCTTGATTGTTTTAAGTTTTCACAATAGGTTATTTAAGCCAACGTGGGTCACCAGTCTGGTTGCTCAACTGATCAGAGCCACTGATGGTAAAGTCACCCTCGGCTGGATTAGCAAAACCAGGGTCAGTGGTAAAATAGGTTCCTGTATCATAAGTTCCCTGATCTGCTGAATAAGTATTAAAGGTCCAAGTGGCAGAAGAAGATGATGACAGAGAGCCGTTTCCTAAAATACGACGAGCAATTGCACCGTCACCACATTCAAACCATATATTCTTAGAAATATCATATATGGTTCCGTTTTGTATACCCGTATAGTTAGACCAGTTACCAGAGGCAACCTTATAGAAAGTATTATTATGATAAGTTATCGTGGTCTTATTTGGTTCATATCCTGATTCATTAAAACCAAAGCGGTCTATACGTGCAGAATTATTATAGCGGAGGAAGTACTGAGAATTACCCTCTCCCGTCTGATATACCGTAGAATTACTGATTGAGAAATCCTTGATACCACCACCAAAAATGGAAATAAGCGAACCATTGTTTATTGCTGATGTCACTGTTGCTAATTTCATGAGGCAATTGTCAATAGTTAGCTCAACTATGCAATATTGGACACTATTATCAAAAACAAGGCATCCCTTTAGGTCTGTTATCTTTACATTGGTAAACGAAATTCTATCAATGCGGTAATAATTATTGGTAGCCTCATAGCCTGGTGTTTTGCTTAATTGAACTAACGCAGTTCCAGCAGATTCAGATTCCTCCCACTGGATTTCTACATTCTCAAAGCCGAAAGTATAGTCAGTCACTATAGTTCCCATTGACTCTGCCTGATTTGCAAAAGTTATAACAGGCATGTTCTCGCTATCGCCACTGATTGTAGCATTGACACCAGAAAAATCTATAGCATCAGATACTGTATATTCTCCTCCTGCCTCAAGACCAATAATCAAAGGCATACCCTCGCTCAAAGTCTTTGGGTCATTCTCCTTAAAATAGCTGGCCAAGTCTGTTCCTACTGGCAGTGTAATATCTGTAGAGAAAGTATCCCACTCCTTAACAGCTGGGTCATTAGGATCAGAAGCGGTATTGCCCTCAGCAGGATTGTATGCAGTTGTCAGAGAAACGCGATAGTATTTCTTCGATGTACGAGCAAAAGTATAAGAATTACCTCGTACCAACACATCTTTCGCCACAACTTCATCATAACTGTCCTTGTTACTTCCCGCTCTTACATTGATAACATAACTTAAAGCACCGTCAACGGTTTTCCATGAAACAGTCTGTGTAGTTCTATCAGCACTAGTCTTGATTGTAATGCTACCTTCATCTGGCTTTGACAGTTGACTTCCTGAATAGGTGCCTACAAATGTGTCGCCAGAAAGTTCATCATCGGCACATGATACCGTAAACAGTGCAGCGGCTCCAAACAGGAATAGCGAGCAGAGTTTCGGCCATGCCATAAATTGCAGTTTTTTCATAAGCATTTGTTTTAAAGTGATTTATTGTTTTGAAATATTTCCTTTAGATAAGCCACGTTGCGGCCGTAATTACCACGAACATTGCGTACATCTTGGGCGTCGCGGCTCCGTTCTACGACAAGCCATCCGCTCCACTTCATTTTATCAAGCACGCGCTTCACCTGATGCAGGTCTATGCGAGGGTCGCGGTCCAGCGTCACACTGTCGGTGAGCGACGCATGAATCTGCGCTATGTTTTTTGCTCCTAATTGCTTCAGTTCCTTGCAGGGATTGAGACCCTGGTCTACGGCATCTTGCAGATTGTAGTAAATCTTAATGCCTTCGCTATTGACTTCTTTCAGCAACGACAAGTTTTCGCGTGAATCAAGAGCCGTCCTTATAGCTATAGTCTTGCCTTGCTGACGGGCTATTTCTCCGACTTCATGCAGGCGGCGCACCAATTCTCGGCGTGCCTCTCCAGCCGTTTGCCATTCGCGGCCGCTACCTCCCAAAGGCAGGAAAGCAACCTTAGCCCCCATTACGTCCATCGAGCGCAGACAATCTTCGACCAGTTCCTTGTAATTAGGACGGGTGAGGAAATTTTGGGCAAAAAATCCCGACATAGCCATTGAGGGTACTGCCACGCCTAAAGAATCGGCTGTATGGCGAAAGAGTTGCTGGAACTGCGGGTCACGCAACTTGTTATCAAACAGTTCCCGCTGTCCCAGCGGTCCCATGTCCATCTCGATACCATCGGCTTGAATATCCTTGGCCAGCTGAAACTCGCCAAGTTTCTGGCGTTTCAGCATCATCCAGTCGCAGGCTGCCACCCGATATTGCTGGGCAGACACACCGATAGGGCATGCTGACAACATGGTGAAAACCCCTATTGCGAGGTACCTTTTGATAGTAGTTTTGTCCATTTAGTAGCTACAAACTATATAGTTTTACGTTATTTAGGACGATTTAATACTTGCTTTGTCATCATTTAATATAAATTTCGAAAAATTTAATACAACGACTTGCAAATAACAAAGCGCCGATTCACGAGCGACAAGGACTATTCTCGTCACTCATGAGCATATTGTATACCCTTTGTCTCCCCTATGTATACAGTTTGTATACCCCTGATATACAACTTGTATACGCCTGATATACACTTTGTATACACGGCGTATACAAATAGCAAGCCCTATACTCGTCAGCAGTAAGTCCTAATGATGCAGTAGTTTCTTAAACTCTACGCATATCGCGTACGCATAGATAAAGTTTAATATGTATTTAAGCAGAAAAAGAAAGTGCCCGCGTTAAAAAACGTTTATCATTCTGCGAACATGGCGACAATCGGCGGGCGTATGCGTCTTTAAAATGTAAAATTATAAAAAAGGATTAGTTCTAACTAAAGCAAAGTGACATGAAAAAGATTATCATGATGGCTGTTGCTGGTCTGATGACACTATCAGCAAGCGCACAGTACCCGCAATTAACGAATGAGGCCAAGCAACTCATCGAGAAGCAGAAGAAACAATGGGAGGCTCATAGCGACTCCGCATGGGAGGTTGCTTTCCCCATCGTTATTGAAGAGGCTAAGGCTGGACGCCCTTATGTACCCTGGGCTTCGCGTCCCTACGACTTGCGTCAAGCTAAGATTCCTGCATTCCCGGGTGCTGAAGGTGGCGGCATGTTCACTTTTGGCGGACGTGGCGGCAAGGTGCTGACGGTGACGAATCTGAACGACGATGGTCCTGGTTCGTTCCGCTGGGCCTGTGAGCAAGGTGGCGCTCGTATCGTGGTGTTCAATGTCAGCGGCATCATCCACCTAAAGTCTCCTATCTTTGTCCGTGCTCCCTATATCACCATTGCTGGCCAGACGGCTCCAGGCGACGGTGTAATGATTACAGGCGAATCGTTCCAAGTTGACACTCACGACGTTATTGTGCGCCACATGCGTTTCCGTCGTGGTGAGACATTGGTTCTCAATCGCGAAGATTCGTTCGGCGGCAATCCCATAGGCAACATCATGATTGACCACTGCTCCTGCGAATGGGGTCTGGATGAGAATATTTCGTTCTATCGCCACATGTTCGATATGAATGACGGCAAGCCTAAGCGCAAAGAGCCTACTGTAAATGTCACCATCCAGAATACCATTTCAGCTAAGGCACTTGATACTTGGAATCATGCCTTCGGTTCAACCATCGGTGGCGAGAACACTACTTTCATGCGTAATCTCTGGGCAGACAACACAGGTCGTAACCCAAGTATCGGCTGGGGTGGCGTATTTAATTTTGTCAACAACGTTATTTACAATTGGGTACACCGCACTGCCGACGGCGGCGAGTTTACCACTATGTCGAACTTCATTAACAACTACTACAAACCTGGTCCGCTGACACCAAAAGGCACTCCCATAGGACGCCGTATCGTGAAATCTGAAAGCCGTTCGGAGGGTTTGTTCCCCTTCAAGCAGTTCGGCCGCGTTTATGCCGTAGGCAACATTGTCGAGGGTTATCCCGAAGTTACGAAGGATAACTGGAATGGCGGCATACAGACAGCAGACAAGGACGGCGACTTGGATAAGACTGAGATGGCGCTGATGCGCTCCAATGAGCCGTTTGAGATGCCTTATGTACAAATCATGGGTACCGAGCAAGCTTTCGACTGGGTACTCGGCAATGCTGGAGCAACAATTCCTTGTCGTGACATCGTTGACCAGCGCATTTGTGAGGAGGTTCGTACTGGTCAGGCTTATTATGTAGAGAACTACGAGAAAGAGTTGGCCAAGATAGAGAAAAAGACTAAGCAGCCTCAAAATCCTTACGGTGACATGTGGGGTCTGCACGAACAATCAAAGAATGAGCAAGGATACTTCAAATATCGTCGTCTGCCCCAAGACTCTTACAAGCAGGGTATCATCACAGACCCACGCCAGATGGGCGGCTACCCAGAGTACCGTGCTTGGGAACCCTATAAGGACAGCGACAATGATGGTATGCCTGATGAATGGGAAATCCGCTATGGCTTAAATCCTCATGACGCCAGCGATGCTCAACAGGACTGTAATGGTGACGGTTATACCAATATTGAGAAATATATCAATGGTATTGACCCTCGGACAAAAACCGACTGGCGTGACTTAAACAACAACTATGATACGCTGGCTGCAAAAGGAAAGTTGATGTAAGCTATGAAGAAAGTCTCAATTATTCTTGTCCTTTTAGGAACAATCGTAATAGACGCTTTGGCCCAGTCCGTCACTCTTAAAAGTGACGGACTGGATCCTGCCTACGTCCAAAACATTACAAATCGTGCGCAGAAAATAGTTGATGGGCTGAACATTGCTGATGCCCAGAAGGCTGAGAGCGTGCGCAATATCATAGCTAACCGCTACTTCTTGCTGAATGAGATTCATGAGGAGTGTGCCAAGACGAAACAATTTGCCAAAGACTCTATTGCAGACAAGGCGCGACAGAAGCATGTAGCTGAGGGGGCGGAAAAGGTACGCGATGCAAAGTTATACCAGCACCACTTTGAGTTCCCTGCAACGCTTTCGCTATACCTCAATGATGCCCAAATAGAGGCCGTCAAAGATGGTATGACCTTTGGTGTAGTGCCCAAAACTTATCAGGCACACTTGGAGATGATTCCAACACTGACTGAGGAGGAGAAAGCCCAGATATTAGCTTGGCTCAAGGAAGCGCGCGAGTTTGCGATGGATGCAGAGAACTCCAACAAAAAGCATAATTGGTTTGGAAAATATAAAGGGCGTATCAACAATTGGCTTTCCAGTCGGGGCTATGACCTCGTAAAAGAACGCGAGGGCTGGTACAAGCGCATAGAGGAGACTAAGAAAAAGTAAATATAACGAATGAAAAGACACATCATTAGTTTGATAACTGTTTTATTAGTGATTCCATCGACCGCCCAAGAGCTGCCGATGGATTACTCATATTGCGGCTATCATCGTTCTGAACAACCCATTCCTGCGGCTAAGGTAGTCAATTATATTCAGCCTTCTGGACGCGACGATACCTCTACTATTCAGCAGGCTATTGACTGGGTCAGCAAACAGAAAGCCGACAATCGTACAGGATTACGTGGTGCCATATTACTGGGCGAGGGAACGTTTATGCTCAGCGAACCACTACGTATTCATACCAGTGGCATAGTTCTACGAGGTTTAGGGCGTAACAAGACCATCCTACGAAAGACGGGGTATGATCGTGGTGCCCTATTATATATAGAAGGTACGCGCGAGACGGTTATCAAAGATTCTCTTGATGTGACTGATGTCAAGGCTGGCTCCCTTGTTTGCTCCGTTCAAGGTAGCAATGCTTCTTTAAGTGCTGGTTCACGGGTAATCCTCTGGCGTCCATCCACTCAAGAATGGATAACATCAATAGGTTGTGCATCCTTTGGCGGCGGCAAGGAAATGGGTTATTGGGGTTGGCGGCCAGGAGATATTGACTTGCGTTGGCATCGTACTATCACGGCTGTTAATGGCAACAATATCACTTTTGATGCTCCTATTACCTGTAATGTTGAACAACAGTGGGGAGGTGCCAAACTAATTGTCTACGAGCAAAGTGGCATCGTCAGTGAAAGTGGCGTAGAGAACCTGTCGCTGGAGTCTGACTATGACGAAACATTGCCAATGGATGAGAACCATTGCTGGGACGGCGTTTATTTGGCTAATGCAGAAGACTGCTGGGTGCGTATGGTGAATTTCCGCCACTTTGCGGGCTCTGCCGTAGTTATTCAGAAGTCAGCCCAACAGATAACCGTTGAAGACTGTAAGTCATTGGACCCCGTCTCTGAAATTGGCGGTTTCCGTCGACGTACATTCTTAACTATGGGAGAGAAAACGCTTTTCCAACGTTGTTATTCTGAACATGGTATCAACGACTTTGCCGTAGGACACACCGCTCCTGGGCCTAATGCTTTCGTCCAATGTGAGAGTTACGAGTCGTTCGGCCCGAGTGGCGCTATCGCTTCATGGGCTCCTGGTATTTTGTTTGATATTGTCAATATTGACGGTAACGATATTGTCTTCCGCAACTGGGAATTGGAGAAGTTCGGAGCTGGCTGGAGTACAGTCAATAGTACCATGTGGCAATCGACGGCTGCAGGCTTATTCTGCTATCAGCCCGATAGTCTGCAACGAAACTACTCACATGGTTGCTGGGGGCAAGTTATGGGCAATGGCGAATATACAAAACTGAATGAGCACATACGTCCTTATAGCCTCTTCAAAGAACAGTTAGAGAAGAGAATGAGGGAAGGACAGAGCAAATGGGATGAATATTCTGCTGAAATTATTGAGAAACAGTGCAGGGTGATGGTTCGTAATACCAATGCCTCATCATCGCCAGCTATCGAGGTGGCCATTAAAATGGCAAAAGAAGCACTAAAGCCTCGACTAACGTTGCAGCAGTGGATAGACGCTGCCTATCTTGAGGCAGATACAACTCCCACCAAACCCTTCTCAAGCCAATATCGTGAAGACGATAGCCAGGCAACCAGTTCGCATTATGCCATTCTTAACGGCTGGCTCACAAAAGATGGGGCTGTACTTACTGGTGGAAAACATCAAACACCTTGGTGGAAAGGGCGTCCGACTGATGCAACTATGGCAAAAGATAAATTTGCATTGACACGCTTTGTGCCTGGTCAAGAGTGCCTTGGAGGTACAGACCGCATAGATAGTGTAATAGTAGAGATGCAGCGGAACCACATGCTGATATTTAGCCAGAACTACGGTTTGTGGACAGACCGCCGTAGGGATGACCATGAGCGGATTCGCCGTAAAAATGGTGATGCATGGGCTCCTTTTTATGAGCAACCTTTTGCCCGAGTTGGACTCTCTAATAGCCAACAGTCTACAGCCTACCAGCAACTTGCTTGGGATGGAATGTCAAAATACGACCTAACGAAACTAAATAAATGGTATTTCTGGCGCCTCCAGCAGTTTGCCAAGAAGACAGAGGGTATAGGTCTATTGCTGAAAAACCAGCATTATTTTCAGCATAATATTTTAGAGGCGGGTGCCCACTGGGTGGATTGTCCTTGGCGTACAGTTAACAATGTTAATAACACGCCATTCCTTGAACCTATTAACTTTACAGGCGACAAGCGTATCTTTACTGCGACTTTATTCTACGACATAGAGAATGAAACTTTAAGAGAGTTACATCGCCAGTATATTCGCCAATCACTTGATGCTTTTAAGGGCCAGCCTAATGTTATCCATTCGATAGGTGAGGAGTTTACAGGTCCTTTGCATTTTGTTCAGTTCTGGCTTGATGTAATCAGCGAATGGGAGCAGGAAAACGGACGGGTGCTGGTTAGCTTAGCTGTTAATAAAGATGTGCAGGATGCTATCTTGCAAGACCCTGTACGTTCAAAGGTAGTCGATATTATTGATATTGAGCAATGGTTCTACCACGATGAGGGTGAATATGCTCCTCCAGGGGGAGTCAATATGGCTCCACGTCAATATATGCGTCAGATTAGCACAGGTCTTGTACATTTTGGAGAAGCATATCGTGCTGTTTCAGAGTATCGCAACCAATATCCAGATAAGGCTGTCATTTACTCTGCTCAAAAGCATCCGACAATGGGCTGGGCTTCACTCATGGCTGGCGGTTCATGTGCGGCGATTCCAGTAACAGACAGTAAGGTACTACGGACTATATCCACTATGAAACCAGTGGACTTACAACTTAAAGATGTCTATTTGTTGCAAGGCAACGATGCCAGACTCTACTACAAGCAGACAAAAAGTGCACTGAAAGTTGTCTTGGATAATGATACCTATCAAGTTTATCAGATTGACGAGAAAACAGGAAATACTACTTTGATAAGTGCAGATAAGCAAGAAACGACGTTGAAAGGGAAAGGTGTCTTTTTGATAGTAAAAAACTAAGTAAACGCCACTCTTTAATAGGGAAAATCGTTAAAAAGACGGTTTTTCCTATTGTTTTTTTTACTTTTTCTTTTGAATAACTGATTTTTTAATTATCTTTGCAGGTGAAAACTTACTATAACTACTACCAAAAAGAAGCTGATTTTCATGTCGACGAATAGACTGAAAGAACAGACACGCAAACTAATTGCACAATTTTGTGAAGGCAATGACGAGGCCTTTGCTCAATTGTACGATTTGTATATACAGATGATGCACAGCTATGGAACGAAAATTACTCAAGACGAGGAATTACTGAAAGACTGTATTCATGACGTGTTTGTTAAGGTGTATATGAAACGTGGTGACAAGAACAGTATTACAAATTTCAGTTCTTACCTTATCATTTCACTGAAGAATCGCCTGCTGGATGAGTTCCGTCGCAAAACATTTACTTCTGAGGATAATATTGATAATTTTGAATATCGCTATTCGACTACTTCCGTTGAACACGATTATTTATCGGATGAGCACCAGAATTTACAATCAGCCCAAGTAGCCTCACTGATGCAAAAGCTCACTCGTCGTCAACGTCAAGCCATCACCTTATATTATATAGAACAACGTAAGTACGACGAAATCTGCAACATTATGCAGATGAATTATCACTCCGTTCGCAACCTCATGCATCGTGGCATGTTGAAACTTCGCGAGGCTGCACGATCATAACAACTATTATTGATTAGTATCAATTATATTTTGTCATTCGTTTAAAATTGATGACAAAACGCGTTATACTCCGTCCTTAAGGTAAAAGGAGAGACTATGAAGCGGCCTATTTACACTGAAGTCGATGATTTCCTGCTTGATGACGATTTCATCCGTTATGCGATGGATGCCACCTCTGATAAGGAGTCACATTGGTCCTCTTATCTTACGGCATCACCTCAGGTACGTCGCGCCTATCTAAAAGCCTATCATATACTGACTCATTTGCATGATTGTGACTTGTTAACTCCTAATGAGGTAGCTCGTCTGAAACAGCGCGTCATGCATACTATACGAATGAGTTATAATTAGGTTTAAAAATCAAAACTTAGTTGGCTATTGTTCCCTAATATATTGAAAGTCTTTCGGTGATATGGTGTAATGCCATATTGTTTAATAGCCTCGCGATGTTTCTTTGTGGGATAACCTTTATTTAACTGCCAATCGTACTGCGGGTATTCTTCGGCTAACTGATCCATATAATCGTCACGGTACGTTTTAGCCAATATAGAAGCTGCGGCTATGGAAAGATACTTTCCATCACCTTTCACAATAGTGGTATGGGGGATTGGCGTTGAGATTGAAGGATAAGGTTTAAACCTATTGCCATCTACGATAATAGCTTCAGGACGTACCTGTAACTTATCCAATGCTCTGTGCATGGCTAATATCGAAGCATTAAGAATGTTTATCTTGTCGATTTCTTCTGGAGTTACAACACCAATAGCCCAAGCCAAGGCCTCACGCTCAATAATCAATCTTAACTCCTTCCGCCTACGATCTGTCAACTGTTTAGAATCGTTTAACTCGTCATTTTCATAATCTTGAGCGAAAATGACAGCAGCAGCATAAACACTACCTGCCAAACACCCGCGACCAGCTTCGTCACAACCTGCTTCTATCTTGCCTGTATTATAATAACTTGCCAACATGGTTCAAAGTTTATATAACATCTTCTGATAAATTATAAAAGAGAATATTAGTACTCAACATAAGGTTCAAGACGCTGAATGACCTCAGGCGGGAAATCACGAGAGAAACGGAGATTTTGTAAACTACGAATGGCACCATACAGACGACGATAGTCTACAATAGCTTTTGCTTGATAATAGTTTATGTAAGGATGGCGACGTAGTTGTTGCAGCGATAATTTATTAACATTCAATTTTTGAGGCTGTGGATGCTTAATGATAAAATAGCGTTTAGCCTCTTGTGGAAACCCATCTATCTCATCAAGTTGCTGGACGTTGACATAGCCTCCTAACCAGCGTCCATAACGTTCTATCTCCTTAGCGTAGTAAGAACCGATGCCTGGCACCCGTTTCAATTGGAAGGTATCGGCTGTGTTAAGTACAACATGCTGGGTAGTATCTATTTTTATAGGATAAAGCAGTGTATCTCGCTCATAACGAGAACGCTTGCCAACAAGTGTAGCCGCAGGCAAATAATCGTCGGAAATACAAATATAAGGTTCCAAACGGCGATAATCCTTAACGGTAAGTCCGTAAATACGAGCAAAGTCCTCTTTGACGCGAAATACGCCTCCTTTATTGCGATAACGATAGATATTGCGAATCTGTCTTGGGTATAAACCAAGACGTAACAATTGCGTGCTGTCGGCTGTATTGGGATCAAAAGGGAAAGTTTCTATAGTGCGAGGTTCAACTTCGTTGTAGACAAAAGGACGAGATGCCTCATTATTACGAGAGGAATGTGTGGCAAGTATTTTTCTTTGTTGTGTTGATGTGTCATCATCACCATCTATCAAGCAGAGAATAACAAGAGCGAGAGTTGCCACTAACAAAGTTCCTATAGCAATCTGTCTGTCATTACGGTTCATAATTCCCATCAACAAATTTAACACCTCTCATACTACTCCTAACTGATGGAGAAATATAAGCAAAATACCTATAGGACAAACATAACGCACGGAAAAGAGAAAAATTCGATAAAAGCGAAGGTTATAATGTCCTTTGTTAGTAAACTCATTGTAAACAATAGTACGAGGAACATACCAGCCAACAAACAAACAGACCAGCATACCGCCTAAAGGTAACATAAAATTAGCCGTCAACTGATCACAAAAATCCATAAGTGACATTCCCACCAGTCTAAGGTCGGGGAAAGCACCTATAGACCAAGCACAGAAGACGCAAATGACAGCAGTGGCCAATGTAACAATCCATGCCGAATGATTTCGTGGCTGTTGCAATTCCTCTGAAAAGAATGCTGTACCTATCTCATGCATTGATATGGTGCTGGTGAGTGCCGCAAAGACTAAAAGCGCGTAGAACATAATACTGACACCATAGCCCACGATAGGCACCGAACTGAACGCCTGCTGAAATACATTAGGCAATGTAATGAAGATAAGCGACGGGCCACTATCTGGACTGACACCTACGGAAAAAGCAGCAGGAAATATCATCAAGCCAGATAAGATAGCGATAGCGGTATCGAGCAACGCAATCTGGCTGGCCGAACGTAGCAGATTAGTATTTTGCGAAAAATAACTAGCATAGGTACACAGACAAGCCGTACCCAAAGATAATGAGAAAAAAGCTTGACCCAATGCTTCAAGTAACACATGACTGCTGAGTTTTGAGAAATCGGGCATCAACAGAAAATACACCCCTTGCATGGCTCCTGGTAATGAACAAGAGGCAATAACCAAAATCAAAAGTAATACCAATAAAATAGGCATAAGCCATTTAGAAGCCCTTTCAATTCCCTTGCGAACTCCACGTACAACCACACAATGGGTGAGTAGGATAAAACCAAGCCCCCATAGTACAGGTCGCCATAGGTCACTGGAAAATTCCGTAAAGTAGTTCCTGACATAGTTGGTATCACCCAATACTTGACCTAAAAAAGCTGCATAAAGATACTGGCAACACCAGCCAGCCACGACAGCATAGAATCCAAGAATAATAGTAGAAGTGAAGATACCCAAATAGCCAACCATTTTCCATGGACGGCCTCCCGACAATTTATCGTATGCTCGCGCCGCATTAGCCTGCGCATGACGACCTACGATGAACTCGCTAACCATACCAGGAATACCTAACAGGAAAATACAACCTATATAAATAAGCAAGAAAGCCGCGCCACCGTTTTGTCCTGTCATATAGGGAAATCGCCATACATTACCCAATCCCACAGCTGAACCTGCAGTAGCCAGTACAATGCCTAATTTACTTCCAAAATTACCTCTCTCACTCATAACTCAATTCGCTATTACGTTGTTATTTCAGCCATCCTAACTGATGTAAAAAGATAGTCAAGATAGCTAATGGGCAAATGTACTTTACGAGGAAAAGGTAGAGGTGGAAGTAACGTCCTTGCAATGTTCCCCAATTGGTGTATTGGTCACGAACTATTTTACGATCTACAAACCATCCAATGAAAATACATGTCAAGAATCCAACAATAGGTAGGAATAACTGGCCAGTGATAAAATCGAACCAATCAAACAATGACTTACCAAAAAGAACAAATCCGTCAACAGCACCAAGTGACAGCGAACAGATAGCTCCAATAACAGCCGCAGTTATTGTAACCAACATGGCTGCACGCTTGCGAGTGGTATGCAATTCTTCTTGAAAAAATGCAGTTGATACTTCGTGCAGCGACATCAGCGATGTAAGGGCTGCCAGCGATAACAACAAGAAGAAAAGCAAAGATATGATATATCCCACTATAGGCATAAAACCAAAAGCCTGCTGAAACACATTAGGCAGAGTAATAAAGATAAGCGATGGTCCACTATCTGGACTGACACCTACGGAAAAAGCAGCAGGGAATATCATCAACCCAGCCAAAATAGCTACCAGACAATCAATGACGGCAATCTGTCCCGCCGCCTTAGTAAGGTCGGTTTGTCGCGAGAAATAACTGGCATAAGTACACAGACAACCCATTGCGATACTCATTGAATAGAACGACTGACCCAATGCACTCAAAAAAACATCACTGGTAATTTTCGAGAAATCGGGTTTAAACAAAAACTCTATACCCTTGTAAGCATTAGGTAACATACATGAAGCGGCCACGATAATTAGCAATAAAACAAATAACGTGGGCATCATCAATTTTGAGGCTCGTTCAATACCATTACGCACGCCATGCTCTATGATGAGATAGGTTATCAAAAGAATGACAACTGTCCACAAAACAGGCTTTATGGGGTCCCCAGCCAACTCGTTGAAATAGGTTTTAAAATATTCAGGGTCACCATGCAGGTGTCCAATCAAAGAAGCCCATACATATTGCAGGCACCAGCCACTAACCACTGCATAATAGCCTGTGATAAGGAATCCTGTCAGCACACCCATATAACCGATAACGGCCCAAGGTTTTCCTCCCGCCAATAGCCGAAATGAGCGGGCAGTGTTCGATTGGCCATGACGTCCAACTATAAACTCGCTAATCATGCAGGGGATACCCAATAGCACAACGCATACCACATAAATCATAATGAAAATAGCGCCACCGTTTTCACCCGTCATATAGGGGAACCGCCAAACATTACCCAGTCCAACAGCCGAACCTGCTGTGGCTAAGATAACACCTAACTTACTACCAAAACTAGCTCTATTACTAACATTCTTCGCCATATCGTTTGCAAAAGTACGAATAAATTTACAATTTGCAATTCGTAATTCATAATTATTTAGTACTTTTGCACCAAAATTATTAAGTAAAGATGCAGAAAATTACACAAGTTGTAAGAAAATACCCATTTTCCATATTATGTATCATTTTGATTTGGGTACTATCATTAACCCCTTATTTTCCAGAAACCCCGCTAAACAAAGTTGCTTTTATTGACAAGTGGACACACTTCGTAATGTATGGCGGAACATCCTGCGTAATTTGGTGGGAGTATTGGCACTCCTGTATAAAAGAGAATATCCGCATAAATTGGCGTAAGCTACTCTGGACTGCGGCTGGTATGGTTGCTTTGGGAGGATTGATGGAGTTGCTGCAAGCCTATTGCACCACGACAAGGTCAGGCGAATGGCTTGATTTCTGGGCAGATAGCGTTGGTGTGTTGTTAGGCTACGCTTTGGGATGGATAGCCTATTCTTTCCACGTTCGATAGGGATGACGTCGTAACTGGCTGTTGTAATAGCGACGGTCTCCAGTGACTTCTTTTCCGATGAAATGGGGTATTATGGGTATTTCTGATGGTGAGGAAAGCTCAACCTCTGCTATAACCAGTCCCTCATTGTCACCAAAAAATTCGTCTACCTCAAAAGTGTGTTTATCGCTTTTTACCAGCCATCGTATTTTGTCTATAATACCAGGCTCGCACAGCGTCATTAGTTTCTTGGCGTCATCAAGAGGAATCTCCTGCTCAAACTCATAACGGGAGAGTCCACCATCAAGGCTGGGACCCTTAATAGTAATATATGCATAAGCATCCCTAATTCTGACCCGAACTGTCCTACCCTGCCCACTACAAATATAGCCCTGCTGAATATGGCTTTTAGCAAAAGCCTCGCACTTATAGGAGTCGTCAAGCACGAGGAACTTACGCTCTATTTCTAATGCCATAACCTATTAGGCAGACATCATAGAAACTGTCCATATCAAGTAGATAATGGCCAGAACTACCAGTACGCCAAAAATCCACATTACTGTTTTTTTACCTTGCTCTTCTTGTTTCTTCTGCCAAGCCTCGCGCTTAGCGTTTGTCTTTTTGTTTGCCATAATATTGATGTTTTAGTGTAATATTCCCGAAATTACTCCTCGTCGTTTACAGGAAACTCCATAAGATAAGCTTTGATGAAATGGTCGATTTTCCCATCCATAACCCCGTCAACGTCACTGGTCTGATAGTTTGTACGGTGATCCTTCACGCGTCGGTCGTCAAAGACATAACTACGTATCTGGCTACCCCACTCTATCTTTTTCTTACCTGCTTCTATCTTTGCTTGTGCCTCTAAGCGCTTTTGCATCGCACGGTCATATAATTGCGAGCGAAGTAGCGCCATAGCACGTTCTTTGTTCTTAGGCTGGTCACGTGTTTCTGTATTTTCAATAAGAATTTCCTCCTCCTCGCCTGTATCGGGATCAGTATACCAATAACGCAAACGAACGCCAGACTCAACTTTATTAACATTTTGTCCGCCCGCTCCGCTACTACGGAAAGTGTCCCACGACAATTTTGCAGGGTCCACATAAACCTCTATCGTATCATCAACCAAAGGTGTGACGAATACAGAAGCAAAAGATGTCATGCGCTTACCCTGGGCATTAAAAGGAGAGACACGCACCAGACGGTGAACTCCATTTTCTGATTTCAGATAGCCATAAGCATACTCGCCGCCTTCTATTTGCATCGTTACGCTCTTAATACCAGCCTCATCGCCATCTTGAATGTTAGATATACTAACTTTATATCCATGAGCCTCTGCCCATCGCTGATACATACGCATCAACATTGATGCCCAATCCTGACTTTCAGTACCGCCAGCACCCGAGTTGATTTTCAGTACACATTCCATCGGGTCTTCTTTCTGACGTAACATATTCTTCAGTTCCAAAGCTTCAATAACCTCGATGGAATGGCGGTAATCCGCATCAACCTCCTCCTCTGTCACCATATCTTCCTTGTAGAAGTCAAAAGCCAGTTGCAACTCATCAGCAGCTGTACGCACTTTTTGGTAGCCGTCAAGCCATTTCTTGATAGTCTTTACCTTTTTCATCTGCTCCTCTGCACGCTTTTGGTCCTCCCAGAAGTCTGGAGCCTGGGTGCGGAGATCCTCCTCCTCAAAAGCAATCTTCTTTTCGTCTATCTTCAGATACTTGTACAACGCATCAGCACGGTCAAGCACGTCTTTCAATTGGTCTTGTGTAATCATTGCCTTAACTACGAATTACAAAATCCAAATTACAATTATTCGGCATACATTGCGTCTATTTCCGTCTTATAGCTTTCATACAACACCCTACGGCGGATTTTCAGCGTATTAGTCAGTTCGCCCCGTTCCATCGATAGGTGATGCGGCAACAAGGTAAATCGCTTCACCTTTTCATAGTGCGCTAATTGCTGTTGCAAGGTGTCTATTCGCTCTTTCATCATATTGATGATGCGCGGATTGCAACAAAGTTCCTCACGGTTCTTGAAACAAATACCGTTTTGCTCGGCATATTCCTCCAATAATGGATAGACAGGTATGATAAGAGCCGACACAAATTTACGTTGGTCAGCAATGACGCATATTTGGTCGATATACTTGTCTACCAACAACTTTGACTCTATCATCTGCGGAGCGATATATTTGCCGTTAGATGTCTTAAACAAATCTTTAATGCGCTCTGTTAAGAACAGTTCGCCATTTTTCAAATAGCCTGCATCACCCGTGCGGAAATAGCCGTCTTCCGTGAAAGCCTCTTTGGTTAGGTCATCACGATTGTAGTAACCTATGGTAATCGTGGGACCTTTCAGCAGGATTTCACCTTCATCACTGATTTTAATACTGATACCCTCAATGGGGATGCCTACACTGCCCACCGTATAAGGGTCGCCTAAATGATTGCAACTGACGGTAGCCAAACTCTCCGTCAACCCATATCCGACAACCATGTTAATGCCGATAGAATGGACAAATTCCTCCACGTATGGACTAACAGTAGCACCTGCAGTAGGGAAGAAATGTGCTTTTTCCAATCCCAGTTCCTTGCGCACCAGCGAAAATACGGTGTGGTTCAGCAGTTCATATTCTAAATGCAAAGCGAGTGGCGGTTTCTTTCCAAGACTCAAATACTCTATATTGTGCTTGCGCCCTACGGCTAAAGCGTGCTTGAAAAGATTGCGCTGCATACCGTTGGAATGGTCGATTTTATCCATCACGCCCATATATACCTTCTCCCAAAAGCGCGGAACGGCCGACATACACGTTGGATGGGTCTCGCGCATAGACTGTTGCACCTCTTGAGGATAGGTGTTCACTATCAATGTAGCACCCTGCATCATAGAATAGAGAGCCCATCCGCGCTCAAAAATATGGGTGTAGGGCAAAAAGTTCATAATGCGGTCATTCTCTGTCACAGGCACACACTTGCCATTAGCCTCAAAAGCGGCGTGGAACTGGCCGTGTGTCAGAATGACTCCCTTTGAATTTCCCGTCGTTCCACTGGTATAGAGAATGTTAGCTACATCCTCAAATGAGGCTTCTTTCAGTAATTGATTCACCTCCGTTTGTCGTGGCAAGTTCTCGCCAAGCTTCAGAAAGTCACTGAAATAGATGCTGTTAGGGTCATGTGTTGACATACGCACCTGCGGGTCGAAAACAATTATCCGCTCCAAAGTCGGACACATGGAGAATATACGACGCGCCTTGTCATATTGGTCTTGCTCACCCACAAAGAGGAAGCGCACCTTGGCATCGTTCACCATAAACTGAATCTGCTGCTCCGAGCTGGTGGCGTAGAATGGGATTGTTACTGCGCGAATACCCCAAGCTCCAAAGTCGCACTCGATATACTGCACGGAGTTTTGCGAAAAGATACCCACGTTCTCCTGCGGCTTTACTCCTAAGTTCAGCAAGGCATTTGATACTTGGCTGACGGTCGCAGACACTTGTTTCCACGACAGCGATTTCCACTCACGATGACCGAAATCGTGATAAATCAACATCTCGCGGTCGCCATACTTCTTGGCCTGCTCATGCACCAACACCGACATGTGATAATTCGCCTGCATACTTCTCCCTTTTTATTATTTTAGGTGCAAAGATACATATTTTTTTTGTATTTGCATTGATTATCACCAAATATTTCATAACTTTGCCCCAGACAAAACATCAATTATTATGGATAAAAGGCACTATACTGATGATGCGCTTCATCTATTGCAACAACTCATTGCCACCCCTTCCGTAAGTCGTGAAGAAGAGGCCGCTGCTGCAATTTTTGTCCATTTCATCGAAGAATGGGGATTACCCTACGAGCGCTTTGGCAACAACATTCTGATACGGGAAAACATAGACCCCAGCAAGCCCACCCTATTGCTAAATGCCCACATTGATACGGTGAAGCCCGTCAGTTCTTGGACATACGACCCCTTCTCCCCCGTCATAGAAGGCGACCGCCTTTATGGTTTGGGCAGCAATGATTGTGGCGGCGGACTCGTCAGCTTGCTACAAGCCTATCGCATTTTACGCCAAAAACCAGATTTACCTTATAATTTAGTCTACCTTGCGTCTTGTGAGGAAGAAATCAGCGGGCCAAACGGATTCTCGTTGGCATTGCCACATCTGCCTAAGATAGACGTGGCCATCGTCGGCGAACCAACCAATATGCAGCCAGCTATTGCTGAAAAAGGCTTGATGGTGATAGACGGCATAGCACGAGGAAAAAGCGGGCATGCGGCTGGTGACGAGGGCGTAAACGCCATTTATGAGGCTTTGGACGACCTACTCTGGCTACGTGACTATCGCTTTAAAAAATCCAGTCTGCTTTTAGGACCGACCAAGATGACGGTAACCATAGTGAATAGCGGCACCCAACACAACGTCATACCAGACGAGTTTCGCTTCGTCATAGACGTTCGTACCAACGAGTACTATCAAAATCAATACCTGTTTAGTTTTTTGCAAAAGCACATGAAGAAGTGCGAACTGACGGCCCGCTCCTTCCGTCTGTCCTCTTCCCACATTCCCATAGGACATCCTTTGGTGCAGCGTAGCATTAAGATGGGCTTGTGTCCCTATGGCTCCCCCACTCTCAGCGACCAAGCCCTCATGCCTTTCCAGTCGTTGAAATTAGGGCCTGGCGACAGCCGAAGAAGTCACTCAGCAGACGAATACATTTGCATCAGTGAGATAGAAAAGGCGATAGACACTTACGTCGAATTGATAAGAGGATAGACGAGGCGTATTCCCGTACTCTTTCCGCCCTATTCTCATCCCTTGCGAGTAAGTTGTATACCCCTTGTCTCCCCTATGTATACAGTTTGTATACTCCTGGTATACAACTTGTATATGCCGTGTATACAAAGTGTATACCAGGAGTATACAAATAGCGAGCCCTATACTCGTCAGCGGTGAGGCGGCACCTTGTCAATGATAAGTCAGGGACTTGTCAGCGATGAATCAGGGGTTTGTTTAATTGGTGGCCAAGACTTTCATGACATCACCATTATTCATGCGGACGATATGCACGCCCTTTTGTAGTTTTTTGACGCGTCGTCCATCCATCGTATAAACGGCCTCCATCCTTTCGTCTGAGGTTGTTGGCGTGATGGTCTCTATGCCTGCCGACTCCTTTTTAGGCGTGTAAACCGTTGCACTACCTATTTGCATATTGCCGTTTTCCGTATCTGCCAGTTTGAAAACCACCTCGTCCGTCTCGCCCGTCCAAGTGTAGCCATCCATCGTACCGTTGGAGGCGGACAATTGTTTGTTATTGGCATTGGCCAAAACCTTAAACTCTATCTTGGTGAACTCGTCGCCTGTGATGCGGAAAGTCAGCAGGTTATACTTGTAGAGGCGTATATGTGTGTTGTTGCAATACATACTTTGGCCGCTCGTTCCTTTTGCGTAAGTAACGGTTACATTGCCCATCTTGCCGACTATCTGCGTGGGTTCACCTTTACCAGTAGGGCGAGCCCCAGTCCATGTAGTATCGAAGAAAGTATTGTTCAAGGGGATTACCGCCATTTCACCAATAGGCTCAACATCTGGGTCATCGCCCATATCGTCGCCTTGCTTTACTCCTTCGTAATAGTCATAACTGAACGGCTTATCCTTTTTGTCGCCCCAGATATAGTCTTCGAGTCCAGGATAGTCTACGAAAGGATTGCGATTGCCTTGCACCTCCTTTACCGCATTATTGCGGGCGCGCTCTACTTCGTCAACGGGGTCTTGCTTCGACCATTTCATCATCAAGTTGAACACCCATTGTTGCAAAGGCTGATACGTTGTACCATTTGCATTAAAAACGTGTTCGCCCTTACCGTTCACAAACTTTGTAGCCCTGTCTTGATAGCACGTAGCCATATATAAATAGATGCGGGCAATATCGCCTTTCACCTCGTCGTTAGGCTCAAAGACGGTGGTAACCGCTGCTGGCTGGCCTAAGTCAGCCTTTGGTGCGCCCCACTTGCTATAGCCTGTTTGCGAGGCATTGACGTTTGCGGCATTTGTCACAACCTCTCCAAAGGGATTGTCGTTACGGCGACTATTGATGTAACCATCGGTGGGAATGACCATCACAATATCGGAATACATCGGGCTGACGCTTTTAAACCAACTCTGACACACGGCATGTTCACGATTGTAGCTATATCCCTCGTATTGTCCGGCAGCCATATCCGACCCAGGCACATATTGAGTAATATCAGAGTAAAAGTCGCGCAAATAGCCGTCGGCGCGGGTGTCCGTCTTGACATAAGCCTGCTTGAGTCCGTCATAACTTACAACATTCGGCTCTCTGATGATGTCAAATAAAGCCGTCTTCAACTCCTCGCCAGTCTTACCATCGGCTGGTCGATAGTATTTGCCCGTCTGATTAGGACCCTGAGCCCACAACGCAACGGAGGCTAACATCAAGCATATAACGGATAATAGACGTGGCTTCATAGTCTGAGTTCGTGTATTTATCGCTGCAAAGATACACAATAATTGTGAGATATGCGCCATAAAGTAAGGAAAATATTTGGCCTTTCGCACATTTATTCGTACTTTTGCATCCAATGGCTATACGGTATACCTACAAAGAGGAACTATGGAACGTCTGGTCCCACGCGGGCGGTATTGTGTTAGGCGTGGCATTTGGCATTGTCTTCCTGACGATGGTGTTCAAGGGCGACAATCCCTGGGCACGTCTTGGCGTATGCCTCTACCTCTTTGGCATGTTGGGTTCGTATGCCGCCTCTACGGCTTATCATGCGTTACCTTGGCGTAGCAAATGGAGAGAACACCTGCGCCGATGGGACCACGCGGCTATCTATTGGCACATTGCGGGCAGTTATTCACCCTTGACATTAGTGGCATTACGCACACAAGGCTATTGGGGCTGGTCGCTCTTCCTGTTTGTTTGGCTCTGTGCGCTGGCTGGAACCATCGTCAGTCTCGCCAGATTGAGGGAACACTCCCATGTTGAGACGTTCTGTTTCGTAGGCATGGGACTCTCCGTTTTAGTGGCCTTCAAGCCGCTCATCAACGCTGTTTCAACGGCTGCGGTCATCTGGATTATAGCAGAAGGGGTATGTTACATTACGGGAGCCGTCTTTTATAGCCTCAACAAGAAGCGCTATATGCACTCCATCTTCCACTTTTTCGTGCTGGCAGGGTCCGTTTGCCATATTATTGCCGTATGGGATGTATTGATGACATATCTATAATTAACGTTAAGGCATGATGACATTTCGCGCACTCGCAAATCTTAATATATAAAAGAAAACAAGACAACAACAAGATTAAAAACAGGAATATATGAATGTAAAACAATTGGAACTGATTGCCGAGAAAAGCCGTAAGCGACTGGTGGAAGTGGTATATGCTGCTAAGGCTGGCCATATCGGTGGTGATTTGTCATGCCTCAACGTAATGACGGCATTGTATTTTAACGTGATGCAAAACCTCGACCCAGCAAATCCAAAGGCTACTGACCGCGACCGTTTCGTGCTGTCAAAAGGTCACTGCGTAGAGGCTTTGTATGTAACATTAGAGGCTAAGGGCTATCTGAAGCCCGAGGTGCTGGACACCTTGGGACAGTTTGGTTCTGTACTCTCTGGTCACCCCACCATCGAGGTACCAGGTATAGAAGTGAACAGCGGTGCCTTAGGACACGGACTGAGTATTGGTGTTGGTATGGCTATCGCCGCCAAGATGGATGGTAAGGCCTATCGTACTTATGTGATGATGGGCGACGGCGAGCAGGGCGAAGGCTCTATCTACGAAGCTGCTATGGCTGGTAACCGTTATCATCTGGATAATCTTGTGGCCATTATCGACCGTAACCACCTGCAAATAAGCGGTGACACAGAAGACGTAATGCCTATTGATTCCGTCAAAGAGCGCTGGAGCGCTTTCGGCTGGGACGTTATCGAAATGAACGGTGACTCAATGGAAGACATCGTAAAGACCTTTGACAGCATTGACTATAGCAACCAAAAGCCACACCTACTGGTGAGCAATACCACCAAAGGTAAGGGTGTCTCTTTCATGGAAGGCATTGCCAAGTGGCATCATGGCGTACTCAACGAAGAACAGTGCAAGGCTGCCGTCAAGGAAATAGAGGAGCGCATTGCCCAATTATCCTAATTAACCTTATTATTCACATCACTTCTATAATTACCATTATATTATGATAGCATGTAGAAAACAGTTTACCGACACGCTGCTGGAACTGGCACGTGAGGATAAAGATATTATTGCCGTAACGACAGATGCACGAGGTTCCGTCACTTTAGGCGACTATGCCAATGCCCTACCCGAGCAATTTGTAGAGTGTGGTATAGCAGAACAGGATGCCGTAGGCATTTCTGCCGGCCTTGCACACTCTGGAAAGAAAGTGTTTTGCTGCGGTCCCGCCTGCTTCTATGTAGCTCGTTCGCTGGAACAGGTGAAGGTCGATTTGGCTTATAGCGAGAATCCCGTTACCATTTTAGGCGTATCAGGCGGTGTGGCCTATGGCGCTTTGGGTGCCACCCACCATTCCCTGCATGATATTGCTGCCCTGCGTACTTTCCCGGGCATGACCGTCTGTTTGCCAAGTGACTGGCGGGTGACGAAGAAACTAGTCAAGTTCCTCGTCGATTTTGACAAGCCCTGCTATGTTCGTGTTGGCCGTGCTGCCGTCCCCGATGTCTATGAAAATGACGACTTTAACTTTGAGGTTGGTAAGGCAATCCAAATACTTGACGGCACGGATGTCACTATTGTAGCTACAGGTGAGACCGTATACCATGCTTGGCAAGCAGGCCTGCAACTGAAAGAGAAAGGCATCTCGGCTCGTGTACTCGATATGTCGTGGATTAAGCCATTCGACGAGGAGGCTATTCGCAAGGCAGCCAAAGAGACGGGTCGTATCGTCACCGTTGAGGAGCACTCTCAGTTTGGCGGCTTAGGAGCTATGGTTTGTGAGACGCTTTCCGAGCATCCTGTTCCCGTCCGTATTATTGGCATTCCAGACGAGAACGTAGTACATGGTACCAATGCAGAAATCTTCCACCATTATGGAATGGATGCCGAGGGTATTGTCAAGTCTGTCTTATCTTTTAAATAAATACTCATGAGCCAAAGAATCATCGCCGTTGACCAAAGCACTTCGTCAACTAAGGCCTTGTTATTCGACGAGCAATGCCACATGATAGGTCGTACCAATGTCGACCACCATCAGTATTACCCACAGACTGGCTGGGTAGAGCACGATGCCGAGGAGATATATAACAATATGGTGGAGGCCATCCATCAGTTGGTCAAAACCGCCGATTCCCCAGAAGATGCTGAGTACTCCATCGCTATTACTAACCAGCGTGAGACGGCTGTCGTATGGAACAAACAAACTGGAAAGCCAATTAGTCATGCCGTAGTATGGCAAGACACTCGTGGTGCCGAACTTTGTCGTGAATTACGGGCCTTGGGCTATGCCAAGCGAGTGTTTGACAAGAGCGGACTGCTGATAGACCCAAACTTCTCGGCCTCGGGTATCAAGTGGCTTCTTGATAACATTGAGGGAGCACGACAACAGGCTGAACGGGGCGAATTACTGATGGGTACCATCGAAACGTGGCTCATTTGGAAACTGACAGGTGGAAAGGTGTTTGCCACAGACTATACGAACGCATCGCGTACCATGCTGTTTAACATTCACACAATGGACTGGGACGATGAGCTCTTGCAACTATTTGACATTCCTCGTTCCATGATGGCCGAATTGCGTAGCTGTGATGCAACGTACGGTGAGACGACGGTTGAGGGTGTTTTTCCCCATCCCATAACCATTGCAGGTGTGCTTGGCGACTCTCATGGGGCACTGGTTGGACAGATGTGTTTCACAAAGGGGTCTGGCAAGGTAACCTATGGAACGGGGTCGAGTGTGATGGTTAATATCGGCGAAGAACCGTTGGCAGCACCTCAAGGATTGGTGACCAGCGTGGGCTTCTCTGCTTTTGGCAAGACCTATTACGGCTTTGAAGGAAACATATATAGCACTGGCGCAACCCTCAAGTGGATTGCCGACCAATTGCAACTCGTGGGTCATCCTGCGGAGATGGAAGCTTTGGCAACCAGCGTTACAGACAATGGCGGGGTATATATCGTACCTGCTTTCTCTGGATTGGGGGCTCCCTGGTGGCAGAGCAGCGTGAAAGGTGCTGTCTTTGGACTAACCTTTGCCACGACGAAAGCACATTTCCTGCGTGCAGCTTTAGAGTCTATCGCCTATCAAATCAAGGACTTGGTTGACGTGATGGCTCATGCCACAGGAGGCAAGTTAAGCGAGATATGTGCCGACGGCGGGCCTACGAAGAATAAATTCCTTATGCAGTTCCAAGCCGATATGCTGGAAACGCCCGTTGTATGTACCGAAGTAGATGACGCGTCAGCTTTAGGCGCTGTCATCATGAACGGTTTTGCTCGTGGACTTTGGAAGAATTTTGATGAGGTAACATCTTTCCGCAAGGTAACTCAAGTATATAAACCCAATGACCTTCCTACGCGTCACGCACTATATCAAGATTGGCGCAACGCTGTGAACCAACTCATTAAATAAGTGTTATGAAGATACTTATCATCAACGGTCCCAACCTCAACCTCTTAGGAGTGCGTGAGCCAGGCATTTACGGCTCAACCTCCTTTGAGAAATACTTGCCTGAATTACAAAAGCAATATCCAAACATCAACATAGAATACTACCAGAGTAATGTTGAGGGGGAACTTATCAACAAGATGCAAGAGGTTGGTTTCACCTACGATGGTATCGTGCTGAATGCAGGAGCCTATACACATACTTCTATCGCTTTAGGCGATTGCATCCGCTCGTTGAAGGCCCCTGTTATCGAAGTCCATATCTCCAACGTTCACCAGCGTGAGGAGTTTCGCCATCATTCCATGATTTCCGCAGTATGTCGCGGGGTTATTTGTGGCTTTGGATTAGACAGTTACCGCTTAGCCATTGAGGCGCTCATTTAACCGTATGTGGTAAATGATAAAATGATAACCCTGGACGAATACATTCTTCAGCATATTGAGCCAGAGCCAGATTATCTTTATCGGCTCTGGCGTGCTACTAACATCCATTTGTTACACGGCCGAATGGCTTCTGGACATTTGCAAGGCCGCCTACTCAAAATGCTGGTGAAAATGATTCGCCCTAAGAACATTTTAGAGGTAGGAACCTTTAGCGGCTATTCGGCACTATGTATGGCAGAAGGTTTGGAGGATGACGGCAAGGTGTACACTTTTGAAATCAACGACGAGCAGGAGGAGTTCACCCGTCCCTGGATAGAAGGTTCGCCCGTTGGACATCGGGTTGAGTTCGTCATTGGCGATGCCGTTACCGAGGCTCCCAAGTTGGGGATTATGTTTGATATGGCATTTATAGACGGTGACAAGCGTACCTATCGGGAGACTTACGAAATGGCGCTCTCCGTTTTAAAACAAGGTGGCTTTATCTTGGCAGACAACACTTTATGGGATGGACATGTGATTTCCCCAGACTACCAACGTGACCAACAGACACAAGGCATCAAAGCCTTCAATGACTATGTGAAACAAGACTCCCGCATAGAACAAGTCATCCTACCATTGCGCGATGGCTTAACACTTATCCGCAAGCTATAAAACAGAACTTACTAATATACCAAACAAGCACTATGGACAAAATAGATAAACTTGATAAGAAAATCCTAAACATCCTTTCGCAGAATGCCCGTATTCCGTTTAAGGATGTAGCAGCAGAATGTAACGTTTCACGTGCCGCCATCCATCAGCGTGTGCAGCACCTCATTGAGAACGGAGTTATTACGGGTAGCGGTTTTGATGTCAATCCCAAAAGTCTTGGCTACACTACTTGTACCTATGTAGGTATCACTTTAGAGCGTGGCTCCATGTATAAGGATGTAGTAGAGCGATTACGACATATCCCCGAAATTGTGGAGTGTCACTTTACTACAGGCCCCTACACTATGATGGTAAAGCTATATGCCCGCGACAACGAGCAGTTGATGCACTTGCTTAACAGTCGCCTGCAAAGTATTCCGGGAGTTGTAGCTACAGAGACTCTCATCTCATTGGAGCAGAGCATCAAGCGTGAGATTTCCGTTAATCTTGATGAATAACCAACGCTCCATAGAACCGCACTTCGACTGGCAGGCGTACCTGACAGTAACCGCCTATGCTTCTTTCCCCGAAGCACGCCGTAAACCCGTCATTGGTATCACAGGCAACTATGGCGAGAATACCTGCAAAATTGCAGAGGGATATTACAAGTCTGTGTGGCGTGCAGGCGGCGTGCCTGTCATCATCCCACCCCTTAGCGATACAGATGTTATTATTAACACCCTTGAACACCTTGACGGTTTGTTACTCAGCGGTGGAGCAGACTACGACCCTCGCTACATCGGCGAGGAACATTCACCTAAGTTGGGCGACATCAATGCCGAGCGTGATTTGCCCGAACTACTGATAACCCAATTAGCTTATAACCGCCAAATACCAATGTTGGGCATTTGCCGAGGTATGCAGACTTTGGCGATGGCACTGGGAGGGCATGTAGCACAAGACCTTTCTGAGGCGAAAGGCGGATGGAGAGAACAAGAGGGTTTGAAACATTCGCAAGCAGAAGAACGTTCTGTCGCTACCCATATTGTTAGCATTGAAAAGGGTTCTATCCTTGATGGCATTTATAAAGACCCCAAATCCCACGACAGTCTTACTCTCCGCGTCAATTCGTTTCACCATCAAGCAGTTGATGAAACGGGTTCGCACTTCCGTATCATAGCCTATGCCAATGATGGCATCATAGAGGCAATGGAGAGTACGGAGTATAAGAGCATCTTGGGTGTTCAGTGGCATCCCGAATGTCTTGCTGACGGTCTGCCCATCTTCACATGGCTGGTCAATGAGGCTCGCCAATACCGTGAAGCCTGCGATATGCACCAACACACGCTGACACTCGACACGCACTGCGACACGCCAATGTTCTTCCCCCAGAATGTTAACTTCGCCAGCCGCGACCCGAAAATACTTGTCGACTTGCATAAAATGACGGAGGGTAGGCTGGATGCCACCATTATGGTGGCCTATCTGCCCCAGCCTACAGACCGCCCCAAAGACTATGCCGACAGTATCTTCGACAAGATAGAGAATATAGTATCTGCCAATAGCCAGTATATCAGCCTTGCTCGCACCCCTAACGACCTATGGAGGAATAAGCAGTCAGGCAAGAAAAGCATCATGTTAGGCATTGAGAACGGACACGCCATCGACGGAAATTTAGACAATCTGCGCCATTTTGCCAAACGTGGCATCGTCTATATGACCCTTTGCCACAATGGTGACAACGACATCTGCGACTCGGCACGAGGCAACCAGACGCATGGCGGTGTCAGTTCATTTGGTCACGAGGTCATCTACGAGATGAACCGCTTAGGCATCATGGTCGACTTGAGTCACGCTTCCGAAAGCAGTTTTTACGATGCGTTAGAGATAAGTGAACACCCTATTGTTTGTAGTCACAGCAGTTGCCGAGCCTTATGCGACCATCCCCGCAACTTAACTGACGAGCAAATGAAAACTTTGGCTCAGCGAGGAGGAGTCATGCAGATAACACTCTACAACGGCTTCCTCGTTCAGAGTGGTCAGGCAACTATCGAGGATGCCATCCGCCATTTGGAGCACGCTATCAGCGTGATGGGTATTGACCACGTCGGGCTGGGTACTGACTTCGACGGCGACGGGGGTATCTGCGGTTTGGCTAACGCTGCCGAACTGCTTAATTTTACGCGCCAATTACTGGCTCGCCGCTACACAGCTGAAGACATCCAGAAAATATGGGGCGGCAACTTCCTAAGAGTGATGAATGAAGTTCAAAGCAAAAGACCATTATGAAACAGATTATTTATATCGTCTCCATCGTGTTAGGGCTGGCAGCCTGCGGCACCACCAAGAAAGGACAAGAGAGCCAACAGGCGATTGTCAAGATAACGTTTTGTGCCGACTCCGCATACTTGTTTTGCCAACAGCAGTGCGACTTTGGCCCACGCATTATGAACAGCGATGCCCACGAACTATGTGCCCAATGGATAGAAGACAAGTTTACGCAATACGGCTATCAGACGACATTGCAGAAAACCGACCTTAAAGGTTATGACGGCACGATACTGAAAAGCACCAACATCATTGCCCAATCCCCACTTACAAGACAAAAAGAGGAGTCGGGACAGGCTATCCTCATCTGTGCCCATTGGGACAGTCGCCCTTGGGCAGACAACGACCCCGACTCTGCCAACTGGCACAAGCCCGTATTGGCGGCCAACGACGGGGCATCTGGCATTGCCGTCATGCTGGAGTTAGCCCGATTGTTGCAACAAAACGACTCGTTAAATATTGCCGTCGACTTCCTCTGCTTTGATGCCGAAGACTGGGGAGTGCCTCAATGGAGCAATCTGTCAGACGGTGACTCGTGGGCTCTTGGTGCCCAATATTGGGCAACCAACCCAGCCCCACTGGTTCCCTCCCGCTATCGCTACGCCATCCTGTTAGATATGGTAGGCGGTCAAGGGGCTAAATTCTATCAAGAAGGCTTCTCTTTGCAGCACGCCCGCCCCATTGTCGACAAGGTTTGGCAGGCCGCCCATGCTGCAGGCTACGGTAGTTTTTTCCCTATGCAGGCAGGCGGGTACGTTACAGACGACCACGTCCCCGTCAATGAGCAAGCCCATATCCCTTGCATTGACATCATCAACCACTATCCCGACTGTCCCCAAAGCAGTTTTGGTCCAACGTGGCACACGGTCTACGACGATATGGAACACATAGACCGCAATACCCTCGAAGCTGTCGGACAAACGTTGGTTCAGCTTATCTACTCGGAATAGGACAGAGCCAAGAATGGCAAAAATAGCCGCAATTCCTAAAATTTTTATGTTCTAAAGGATTATATTAAGCATTTTTTCTTGATGTACCTGCATATCCTCCGTATTCCATTCCATACCCTTATCTCGGTTCAAATCTCCTTTTAGAATAGCCCTATCATTATCTTGACACATTTGCATCATAATTCTAAATTTCAAAGATGCTACGCTAATTGGATCGGTCTTTCCGTCAATATAACGATTTAGTTTTGCTTTCGGATCCCAGTTAGAACCAGAACTATTTGCCTCTGCACCGATCATTGCAAAGTTCCCAAAACAATTTATCTCGGATTCGCTAATTGCATTGCCAGCTACATCTCCGTCTTTAATTGCTTTCGATTGAGAATAATAATGTTCTAAGCTTTTTCGTGTACGTGAAAAATAGAAGTACTTAAAAACATCAAGTTCAAAATCGCTACAGCCAAGATCTTCAAAAAACCGTTTGCGAATATTGGACTCTTTTTTTGCTTTTCTGCCTCTTAATTCTTCTGCATACTTTATCCAAAGTCTATAGTCGGTATAGTTAAAAACAAAAAGCGATATATCACTATTCCCCTGTTTGTATACACTATTAAATTCTGTTTTATAATCAATATCCTCAATATCTAAGTTAATTTCACCATCCTTTAGGATTACGGAATCAAACGCATTTGGCTTAGGTTGCTTCCGATCATTCAGACAATTATTGTTCAAGTATACACCATAGAAGTATTTGTCTGCAAGATCGCGCAGAAAATCCAAATAAGTTTCTATTTCCATATTATCAAACAAATGTAGCAAACAGTAGAATAGATAATTCTTTCTTTGCCTTGCTGTAAAAGATACCTCAAACATAGAAAGAATATGCACCATTTCTTCCTGTATATTATTATCCTTGTCTGATAAATTCTTTGGATATTTCTTGTTTTTATTTTCTTGATAATAACGCTGTAACTTCCAAGGATTATCTCCAGATTGCTCTTTTGTGCTTACAACATGGTGTACAATATAATTGTCAAGCAGATATTTCGCCTTTAACAAATTAAAAGCGAACAATTTAGTAAACTCATTCTTTTTGTCAGCAATCTCTTTTAATGCCAATGCTTTTGCAAACTCGTTTAACAACTCTTTATCGTCCAAAGTTAAATCAATCGTTTCAAGATTATAATTTCTAAAAAGTGTTAATTTTAGAACTATCAGCAGGAAATTAGGAAAGTCAGTTATTGGTTGAAACTCATCGTTTTGGGCTAAATTGTCATTTTCACCCATCTTTTCAATGGGTTCCTGCAAAAGATTTAAGATAGCATTCTTACCATCCGATGCATTTTTCTCTGGAATACTCTCAAATTCTCTAATATTAAAAGTTGCCAGTTTATTTCCAAATATTATTGTATCGGGAAGTTTTTGTTGTATGTAGCAAGTCATCTCACTACAGGCCTCCCAAATACGACTAAATGTTGTCTGTTCTGTTTTGTTTAGATGCGAGCTAAAAATTGACTTTACTATCTCGTGTTTCTCTAATTGCTCACCGCGCGAGTTCATAACCTCGAAATAATGGTTCAAATCAACATCTTTAGGTACACAATAATGGATAATATGTACATAATACAACAAATAGTGTTCAAATTCTTTCAGCTTTTCTGTATCAATATTATTCTTGATAGCTTTTTCCGCATTTTTATAACCCTTTTCAATACCCTTATCTATATCCTCTTTAAAGTTTGGAAGATTTTTAATAGTTTCTGCTGACACTTTACGTGCCGTAAAGGTTAGTTTATTTCTTATCTCATCAATACCAAGTGATTTAAGTATGATGTATATAGTCGTCAATCGTTGTTGACCATCAATCACTTCATATTCATTGTCTTCACGTTTATAGGTTACCAAGGTTCCTATATAGTACACAGGTTTTCTATTGCAAAAAGAATCATACACATCTTTTATTAAAGCTGTAATCTCATCTTCCTCCCAAGCATAGTTACGCTGGTAGATAGGGATTTTATATATGATGTTTTCCTGTCCCTCTAAATAAATTTGGGATATAGATTGTTCTTTCAGTGGTAATGTCTTTCCCATAATACTAATCAATATAAAAGTTATTTGTTTTGAAAAAGTGAAGATAATTTTTATATATCCCTTTTTCATCTGTATCATCTACTTTCTCATCTTCTATGTCTTTATATATACTATCATATATATCATCATAGGTTAATGGGATTAATGAATCAGCCAAAGTACTATGTAGGGACATTGGGGTGTCAGAATCAGAGATCAATTTATAGATGTTAATTGCATTAATTTTATCACTCTTTTCGAGAATATAATTTTGAGCGGATTGCCAACCTAAATGTATGTATTGAGCACGTAAAGAGTAAGCCCAGATTAAAGCATAAATAACAAACTGGTCAAATAATTCTACATCTGTTTTAGTTGGATATGTCGCAGGACAGAAACGATCAACATACAATAATAAAGCTGTATCAAACAGAAGTCGCGTGATTTTATTGCCTACACCTTTCTTAAAGTACTTATCCAGACTTTTTACTATTACATTGTCGTTAATATAGAACCCTACATACTTACTATTGTCTTGTATATCTTTCAGTATGTTGTAATAATGCTTTGTATAATCAAAGAAAGGCTTGCCTGCTATAATTGGTGTATTAAGCTGGAAAGCATTTATTTCTCTTAAACCTGCAACAAAAGGCATTGCTGATGAGTTTACCATGTTTGCATACGAGTATGCACCCTTATAAAACTGTGCATAAGGGGTGTGGGCTATTTTCGTAATACCTTTGAACTTATATATATTGTGTTCGTCGAGTTTAACAGCCCAATTGCCATTTATCCACTCTTTAATACGATATAAATAGTCGCCAAAAAAATCAGCCAATTCATTCTGAGGAATTCTCTCCCAGTCTTTCACAATACTCTCCGTTTTATCATCATCAACATCTGTCATCTCACGTAAATGGTATGCTTTAAGAAGATCATGTGGGTACAAAGCCTTACCTCTGGCATTCTGTGAATCAAAAAACTGGAAAGCCTCTGACACGTCATCAGTAATGACTACAATCAACTCGCATTGATTTTCTATGAAATCGCGCAGACGTTTCATGTCTCTAATGTGATCTTTGCTATCGTCATTTTCATCAGTTCTTTTGATTATTCTTCGTTTAAACGCATTTAGATTGTTGGGGATATTATGACGATTGTATCGATTCGTATAAACTTCCTGTTTAAGAAAATCTATTTTCATCCTGTCCTTCTTTTTTTCAAGCTCATACAAAGTATAAAGCAATAGTGAAAAAGTTATGATTCGTTGTTGGCCATCTACTATTTTATATACTACAGAATCTTGAACTTCCTTATCCCTGTGCAGGATAAGCGTACCAACTCTATAGACCTCCTTGTTATTGTTCTTGGCCTCGATTATGTCATCAAGCAATTGGATTGCATTTCGTGCCGTCCATTTATATGGCCGCTGGTATTCTGGAACAATAAGTCTAACATCTTTAATAGACTCACCATCTTCTTTTTTGGTAATTTTGCTTCTTAAAAGTAAATCACCAATAGTAGTGATTGCCAATATTAATTTATCCATATACAGTTATCTATTAATTGTTGTATTTTCATTGCAAAAATATAAAGAATAAACTGAGTAGCAAAACAAATTGCTGATTATTTTGTATAATACACTTGTAGGCTCTGATAAAATATATTGCATTCCTATCTCTTCTGCCTTTCTTTTTCTATATATAAGTTTCTTTTCTCTTTTGCGCAACGATACGAAAAGAAGAAATAAGAGGGAATAGGATACGCAAAAGTGCGACTTTTGTGGATAGGCTTACAGGGATGAAACCTATGCCCAATACCAATACGTTTCAATAAATCTTAAACGTAATTGCTTAGTTGGTAGTAAGGTTTTGCAGTTTCTGTAGCAATTCGGTATATTTGAGGATGGGAATACCCACATGGGTACCAAGATCGGTGAGGTCTTTATCCCCACTGACTATATAGTCTACGGGAACACTCTCAGCGATAGACAATAAGTATAAGTCTTTAGGGTCTCGAATATCCGACTTTGCCTCCACTGTAATGTCTGTCAACAAACAAACATCATAGACCATCTCAAAGAAATAGTGACGAGTCTCCGCAGATATTAGCTTCTCAAACTTTGGACGCGCTATGACGTTACGAATCTCGTCAAGTTGCTGTTCGCTGGTATATACCTCAACAGCATGATTGCACAACACATCAGCAAGTGACGACAATCGCCTGCCAATCATGAAAGAAATCCACAGGTTAGAATCGAAAAGAACTTTCATAGTCCCCGACGCACTGCATTTATCTCTGCTTGAATCTCCTCGTCTGACATCTGAGGAGTCTGTGGACATGAGCGAATAAATCGGTCTACGGAAGTGCGCCGACTACGTACAGTCCACCCCATGCGTGAAGCCAGCGCCTTCACAAAATCGCTGTCTTTCATAGGAATTGACAATACCAAATCTTCCATTGTTGAGCCTCTCTCTTATATAATTACTACTGCAAAGGTAGTGCAAACCAAGCAAAATACAAAATAAATTACGATTTATTTTTATTTCAGAGGTAGCTTGTTGGACGTGACACAGAATACAGTATACAGTTTTCATAATTGAAACTTTAAAGGTTCCCCAGCCTTGAGAAATATCCTATATATTTAGGGTATTAGTATATAAATACTAATACCTAATATATCATAGGACTCAAGGCTGACGAGAATAGGGCGCGAGCGGAGTGCGGATAGTCCACACCATGAGTGTGCTTACTCCGCACTGTGGGTCCGGATAGTCCGCACTATTGACGAGCCGTATTCTCGTCAGCAACGAAGTGCCGTTTCGTTAGCGATGAAGCGGTACTTCGTTAGCGACAAATCCCCCGATTCGTTGCTAAAAAAGGGGAAATATGATGGGATTTGCAAAATATTATGTAACTTTGCAAGCAAAATTCTAAGTACGTATGCGAAAAGTAATAGGAATAGGCGAAACGGTGCTTGACATCATCTTTCGTAACGACCAGCCCATCAGTGCCGTACCAGGCGGCTCAACGTTCAACGCTATCATCTCGTTAGGGCGCTGCGGGGTGAAAACCAGTTTTATCAGCGAGACGGGCAACGACCGCGTGGGACGTAACATTATCCGCTTTTTGGAGGAGAATGGTTGTGAGGCTGGTTCGGTCAATGTGTACCCGAATTCAAAGTCGCCCTTGTCGTTGGCCTTCCTCAACGAGCAGAACGATGCTGAGTACATTTTCTATAAAGACCATCCGAACGACCGACTGGACTTTACTTATCCCACCGTCGAACCCGACGACCTGGTGCTTTTTGGCAGTTATTATGCGCTGAACCCCGTTATCCGTCCTCAGGTAAAGGGTTTTTTGGAGTATGCCCACCAGCGGGGAGCTATTCTCTATTATGACGTAAACTTCCGTGCCTCGCACCAGCAGGAGGTGATGAAACTCACGCCCAATCTGCTGGAGAACTTCGAGCTGGCCGATATAGTGCGTGGTTCACACGAGGACTTTGAGATATTATTCAAGAAGAAGGATGCCGATAGCGTCTACCGTTCGCAAATATCTTTCTATACTAATAAATTCATCTACACGCAAGGTGGCAATCCCATTGAGTTGCGTGCCGACGGAGGATTGAGCAAGCAATATCCCGTAGTCAAGGCCGATACGGTGAGTACCATCGGTGCTGGCGACAACTTCAATGCAGGATTCCTCTACGGAATCATCAAGAACGGCATTACCCGCAGCGATATTGAGCAGGGACTGACCGAGGAGCAATGGGACCGCGCTATCCTTAGCGGACAGCAATTTGCCAACGAAGTGTGCAAGAGTCTCGACAACTACGTGTCGCCAGCCTTTGCTAATCTGCGTCGTCAAGAATTGAATGTCAGCAGGCAGCAGCTGGACTTGGATTTCGAGTAAAATAAGTGTAAAAAGCTACAATAATAGGGGTAAAAGCAAAAAAGTTTCCGTTTTTCTTGTTTATTCCCTTATTTATTTGTATCTTTGCACCCGTTCAGAGGAATGAGGGGCTTTACGAAGCCTCTCATTCTTGTTTTAACAGACAAAAATATGATAGACAAGAACAACATCCAGACGGTGGTAGAGGAGTGGCTCAAGCAGGGCGACTACTACTTGGTGGACATTGAAATGACCGCCGACGACCGTATTGTAATTGAAATCGACCATGCTGACGGCGTGTGGATAGAAGATTGTGCCGGCCTCAGCCGTTTCTTGCAAGAGAAATTAGGCGACGAGTTAGGCGACTACGAACTGGAGGTCGGCTCGGCAGGCATCGGTCAGCCGTTTAAGGTAATACAGCAATATCGCAACCACGTTGGCAAGGAAGTGGAAGTGCTGCAACAGGACGGCCAAAAGGTACAGGGTGTGCTAAAGGCTGTCGGCGACGACGAAACCTTTGTCTTAACGACTAAGGAGAAGCAACGCTTAGAGGGCAAGAAACGCCCCGTCTTGGTGGAAGTGGACAAGACGCTCAGTATCAGCGGCATCAAGTATTGCAAGTATCATCTGAACTTCAAGTAATCCCCGCCACCACTCAGCCAAGCAGAAGTGGGGCATTAGGAATGGAAAATCAATAAAAATAAATATTTATGGCAAAAAAAGGTTCAAAAGGTATCTCAATGATTGAGACCTTTCAAGAATTTAAAGAGACTAAAAACATTGACCGCACAACCTTGGTGAGCGTGCTGGAGGAAAGTTTCCGCAACGTCATTGCCAAGTTATTTGGTTCCGACCACAACTTCGACGTCATTGTCAATCCCGACAAGGGTGACTTTGAGATTCACCGTAACCGTATTGTTGTGGCCGATGGTAATGTGCAGGACGAGAACAAGGAGATAGCCCTCTCCGAGGCTCAGAAGATAGAACCAGACTACGAGGTGGGCGAGGAAGTGTCCGAGGAAGTTGATTTCCAAAAGTTTGGCCGTCGTGCCATCCTTAACCTGCGTCAGACGTTAGCCTCGAAAATCTTGGAGTTAGAGCACGACTCTTTGTATAACAAATATAAGGATAAGACGGGCCAGATTGTCTCCGCCGAGGTCTACCAGATGTGGAAGCGCGAGGTGCTGCTCATCGACGACGAGGGCAACGAGCTGCATCTGCCAAAGCAAGAGCAGATACCAACCGACAACTACCACAAGGGTGAAACCATCCGCGCTATTGTCAAGGAGGTGCTGAACGAGAACAACAAGCCCCGCATCATCCTTTCCCGTACCAGCACACAATTCTTGGAGCGTCTGCTGGAGGCTGAGGTTCCCGAGATACAGGACGGTCTTATCACCATTCGCCGTATTGCCCGTATGCCTGGTGAACGTGCCAAAGTGGCCGTCGAAAGCTACGACGACCGCATTGACCCCGTAGGAGCCTGCGTAGGTGTTAAGGGTAGCCGTGTTCACGGCATTGTCCGTGAGATGTGCAATGAAAACATTGACGTCATCAATTATTCTAACAACACCCAGCTGTTCATCCAGCGTGCCTTGTCGCCCGCTAAGATTACCAGCATCACACTGAACCCCGAGGAGCACAAGGCTGAGGTTTATCTCCAGCCCGAGGAGGTTTCATTGGCTATTGGTAAGGGAGGTTTGAACATTAAGCTCGCCTCCATGCTGACGGAATATACCATTGACGTGTTCCGCGTGGTCAGCGAGAACGAGGCCGACGAGGATATTTACCTTGAGGAGTTTGCCGACGAAATTGACCAGTGGATTGTTGACTCTATCAAGGCTATTGGTCTTGATACCGCCAAGCAGGTCATCAATGCCCCCCGTGAGATGCTTATCGAAAAAGCCGACCTTGAGGAGGAGACCGTCGACCACGTGCTGGAGGTACTGAAGGCCGAGTTTGAGTAAAAAAGAAAAAGTAAACCATAAAACCGCAGAAGAATAGATGGGAGTCAGATTAAATAAAGTATTATCAGAACTGAATATAGGACTTCAGACGGCAGTAGAGTTCCTAAAGAAGAAGAACGAACTTGGCGAGGTCAAGGACGACGTGACGCCTAACACCAAAATTTCTGACGAGCAGTATAATGCATTAGTTAGCCAATTTAGTACGGATAAAGCTGTAAAGAATCAGGCCGAAAAACTGTTTGTCAAGAAACCGAAGGAGAAAAAGGCGACCGAAAAGGTTGTCACCAAGACAGAAGAAATGCTGGGGCAGCAGCGCCAGCAGTTCAAGGCGGTGGGAAAAATAAACCTTGACGAGATAGGCAAAAAGCCCAAGCCCGCCCCTGCTCCTGTCGCTAAATCTCAACCGAAGGCTACTGCCGAGCCTAAGAAGGTAGAGGAGCAACCCGTTCGGAAAGAACCCGTTGAAGAAAAACGCTCGCCAGAGCCCGTAGCCAAACAACCGGAAAAGCCAGTAGTAGAAACTCCAAAAAGTGAAACTCCTGCTCCTGATGTAAAACCCGTTGAGACCGCTACAAAGGAACAAAAACAGCCCCAGCCAATAGAGCAAAAGGAATCGCCGTCGCTGGCTAAGACTCCAGGCGACTTCATGAAGCCTGCCACCCAGTTAAATGTGGTGGGCAAGATAGACCTCTCAACATTGAACCAAAGCACGCGTCCCAAAAAGAAGTCAAAGGAGGAGCGCCGCAAGGAACGCGAGGAGAAGGCTGCTGGTGAGCGGAAAAAGCGTGAACGCATACGCACCGACCGCGTAGACATTGAAGCAGCCGCCAAGCAAGCTGCCAGCCAACAAGCTAAGAAGCAAGAAGGCAAAGGCAAGAAGCAAGATGGCCAGCAGGGCGGCGGCAAGAAAAACAAGAAGAACCGACCCGTCAAACCTTTAGAGGTAGATGATGAGGCAGTAGCCCGTCAAGTGAAAGAGACGCTGGCTCGCCTTACCTCGAAAAACCAGAATAAGAAAGGTGCCAAGTATCGCCGTGAAAAGCGTGATGCCGTTCAAGAACGCATGAGCGAGGAAATGGCCGCCGAGGCCGCTCAGTCGAAGGTGCTCAAACTGACGGAGTTTGTTACCGTTTCCGAATTGGCAACGATGATGAACGTAGGCGTCAACCAAGTCATAGGCACTTGTATGTCTATCGGCATCATGGTGAGCATCAACCAGCGTCTGGATGCCGAGACGATTAACATCGTGGCTGACGAGTTCGGCTTCACTACGGAATATGTCTCTGTCGAGGTGCAAAATGCCATCACCGAAGAGGCGGACGACGAGAACGATCTCATCAGTCGTGCTCCTATTGTAACCGTTATGGGTCACGTAGATCATGGTAAGACTTCGTTGCTCGACCATATCCGCAACACCAACGTGATAGCTGGTGAGGCTGGAGGTATTACGCAACATATCGGAGCCTATAATGTCAAATTGAAGGACGACCGTCAAATCACCTTCCTCGACACTCCTGGTCACGAGGCATTTACCGCTATGCGAGCTCGTGGTGCACAGGTGACTGATATTGCTATCATCATCGTTGCCGCCGACGACTCTGTAATGCCTACTACCAAAGAGGCTATTGCCCATGCTCAAGCCGCCAATGTACCAATGGTTTTTGCTATCAACAAGATTGATAAGCCTGGGGCTAATCCCGATAAGATACGCGAGGACTTGGCAAATATGAACCTGCTCGTTGAGGAGTGGGGTGGTAAGTATCAGTGCCAGGAAATCTCTGCCAAGAAAGGTACGGGAGTTGACGAGCTGCTTGAAAAAGTACTGCTTGAGGCCGAGTTGCTTGATTTGAAAGCCAACCCTAACCGCAAGGCAACGGGCTCCATCATCGAGTCGTCGCTTGACAAAGGACGAGGCTATGTGTCGACCGTCCTCGTCAGCAACGGTACTTTGAAGATTGGCGACATTGTAGTGGCTGGTACCAGTTACGGACGCATCAAGGCGATGTTCAACGAACGTAACCAGCGCATAGAGCAAGCTGGACCTGCCGAGCCCGCTATTATCCTCGGTCTGAATGGTGCCCCCACCGCTGGTGACACTTTCCACGTGATGGAGACAGAGCAAGAGGCCCGCGACATTACCAACAAGCGTACACAGCTACAACGTGAACAATCGTTACGCACCACCACGAAACTTGGGCTTGACGAGTTGTCTCACCGCATTGCATTAGGTGAGTTCCATGAATTGAACATCATCGTTAAGGGTGATACCGACGGTAGTATTGAGGCACTCTCCGACTCATTCATCAAACTCTCCACCGAAAAGGTGCAGGTCAACGTCATCTCTAAAGCCGTTGGTCAGATTTCCGAGAATGATGTAATGTTAGCTTCCGCTTCCGATGCTATCATCGTTGGCTTCCAAGTGCGTCCCTCCAGCGAGGCTCGCCGACTGGCAGAGCGTGAGGGCGTGGAGATTAACACCTACTCTATTATATACGATGCTATCGACGAGGTGAAGTCCACCATGCAGGGTATGCTTGACAAGGTGAAGAAGGAAATTGTCACGGGTGAGATAGAGGTCAAACAAGTATTCAAGATTTCCAAAGTGGGACTTGTGGCTGGTGGTCTCGTCACCGAGGGTAAGGTTCATTCTAAGGACAAGGCCCGTGTTATTCGCGACGGTATTGTTATCCACACCGCAGCTATTGATGCCTTAAAGCGCTACAAGGATGACGCTAAGGAAGTAGCTACTGGTCTGGAGTGCGGTATCTCACTCGTCAACTATAATGGCATCGAGGTGGGCGACATCATCGAAACGTTCACCGAGATAGAGGTAGAGCAGAAACTCTAAATGAAAGAAAACAACAACGAATTTGTCCGTCAAGTGACCGAACAGAAATACGAGTTCGGCTTCACTACGGATATACATACGGAAATCATAGAGAAAGGGCTGAGCGAAGATGTCGTTCGGCTCATCTCCCAAAAAAAAGGAGAGCCCGAGTGGATGCTTGACTTCCGCCTGCAGGCTTTCCGCTATTGGCAACAACAACAGGAGCCTAAGTGGGGACACGTCCATGTTCCACCCGTCGACTATCAGGCAATCAGCTATTATGCCGACCCTACGGCCAAGAAAACCGACACGGACTCCACCAAAGGCCAAATCGACCCAGAATTAGAGAAGACCTTCGACAAGTTAGGCATCCCTTTGGAGGAGCGTCTCGCGTTGAGCGGTAATACGGCTGTTGATGCCATTATGGATTCCGTTTCCGTAAAGACTACTTTCAAGGAGCAACTCCGCGAGAAAGGTGTCATCTTTTGCTCTATCGGCGAAGCCGTCAAGGAACACGGCGACCTTGTGCGCCAATATTTAGGAACCGTAGTGCCCTATCGTGACAATTTCTATGCCGCCCTTAATAGTGCCGTATTCTCCGATGGTAGTTTCGTCTACATCCCCAAGGGTGTTCGGTGTCCTATGGAACTCAGCAGCTACTTCCGCATCAATGCCCGCAATACAGGTCAGTTCGAACGTACACTCATTGTAGCCGACGACGATTCCTACGTCAGTTACCTCGAGGGATGCACCGCTCCCATGCGCGATGAGAACCAACTGCACGCCGCTGTTGTGGAAATCGTTGTCATGAACCGCGCCGAAGTCAAATACTCCACCGTACAAAACTGGTACCCAGGCGACGAGCACGGACGAGGGGGAGTGCTTAATCTCGTCACCAAACGCGGTGACCTGCGTGGCGTAGATAGTAAACTCTCGTGGACGCAGGTCGAGACGGGCTCAGCCATCACGTGGAAATATCCCTCGTGCATCCTTAGGGGCGACAATTCTGTTGCCGAGTTCTACTCCGTTGCCGTCACCAACAACTATCAAGAGGCCGACACGGGTACAAAGATGATTCACATAGGGCGTAACACCCGCTCCACTATCATCTCCAAGGGCATTTCTGCGGGCCATTCGCAAAACTCCTATCGCGGGCTGGTGCGCGCCACCTCTGGAGCCGAGAACGCCCGCAACTATTCCTCGTGCGACTCGTTATTGTTAGGTTCCCAGTGCGGTGCCCACACTTTCCCCTATATGGACGTTCACAACCCAACCGCCATTTTCGAACACGAAGCAACGACCTCCAAAATCTCCGAAGACCAACTTTTCTATTGTAACCAACGAGGTATTCCCACCGAGCAAGCCGTAGGACTCATTGTCAACGGCTATGCCAAAGAAGTGCTTCAGAAGTTGCCTATGGAGTTTGCCGTCGAAGCCCAGAAACTGCTAAGTGTCACTTTGGAAGGCACGGTAGGCTGACCTCTTTATGCACGCACACCCATGAACTTGCACAATTCACCTATATATCCCCCAAACACAGTGTTTCCCCTACCCCTCGAGGTCACAGCTGACGCTTGGGCTGTAGATGCTGCCTGTAGCGGCAACCCAGGACCTATGGAGTATCAAGCCGTCGATTTGGCCACAGGTCAGCGCGTCTTCCATTTCGGTCCTCTGAAGGGCACCAACAACATCGGCGAGTTTCTCGCTATCGTTCATGCCCTTGCCTTGATGCAACAAATGGGGTTGCACGAGAAAACCATCTATAGCGATTCTTACAACGCCATTCTTTGGGTCAACAAGCGACATTGTAAGACCAAACTCGAGCGAACTCCCGAAACAGAACCCCTCTACCAGATAATCCTACGCGCCGAGCATTGGTTGCAGACACACACTTGGCGTAACCCCATCGTCAAGTGGGAGACCCAGCGCTGGGGCGAGGTTCCCGCCGACTTCGGGCGAAAATAGGTAGAAAGAACATAATGAAGTGCCCTAAAGCTTTTAGGGTTCACTTCATTATTTTTTAGAAATTCAATTTACTATTTCCATATATTTTCCCATGCGTTTTCGCAGGAAACACCTTTTAAAGGATTCTCAAAATGCTTATGATTTTTTGTTTCTAGCTCATCAAATCCTTCTAACCAACTAACTTTTAAACCTGCGGGTGAATTTATACTAACTCCATTTATATAGTTCTCATCGTTAAAAGGCTGTTTATTATGTTTACGCTCATAGTCGTAAACATAAAACAGATGGCCCCGATAAGCCAACTCTATAAAATCTTCTCTTGAGATAATAAAATATCTGAATGAGTATTTACCATCTTCATTTTCTTTTGCATGTACGAAAACATACGGTCCCATTACGCTTCGTTCAAGATAGTTTCTATCAAGGCAATCTCTAATTGTGAACCCCATGGGAATCGTTCTTTGGGAGCAAGTTTTTACTTGAATCAATGCCGTTTTGGGACGCCAAGGTGTTTTTTCATCACAATCATTACCGTTAAGACAAACAATGTCTATTGACTTGAAGTTCTTAATTGTGCAGTTTGCATTGAACGCATCCCAACCATGTTGCATTAGTTGAGACACCACATTACTTTCTCCAATTGCTCCCATTCGGTTTTTTTGCGACTGACTAATCGTTCTTTTGTTAGACTGTTTCATAATTTTTAGTTACTACTGTTTTGAAATGTCAAATTCTATCTCTAATATTTCAAGTGCGTGATACTTCCAACATTCTTTGTCGAAGTTCGGAGTAAACTTTGCCAATACCCTTTTGTCGTCTTCACTTAGATAAAGCTTTTTTGATTCTTCATACTCTAAGATACCATTTTGGAAACCCGAACATCTCTGGGTTATATCAACGGGGTATTCGTTCCAGTCAAGTCCATAAAAAACCGTACCGCAACGTTCTACCCGGGCGCACCTGTCAAGCAAAATATAGTGGTTATCAAGCACGCAGGCATATAATGCTTTATTGTCATCCTCGTTCTCACCCAAAGTGCCAAATGCCAGTAGGTATGCGGCATCTTTTCTGAACCTTTTGGGAATCGAACCATCAGCCTTTTTACACCATACGCGCAACACGTCACCACTATAGAGCTTTCTCCCTTTATAGTCGCTAAACGGAGTCTCTACTCCAGCAAAAATCACCCGATGGAAAGAGTGTTTGCGTTGTCTGCGATATTTACATTCATCCCCAAAGATTAGTTCAACCATATCTTGATTATGGTGTAGTTCATTATTCTTATCATACGACCAGACATATAGTTCCCCATCCTCGCACATGAAAAAGTCACCAAAGGAAGCATAACCAAACTTGTCTGTGTCAAGAACGTAGCGTATCCGTATTTGGGGTTTAGGTACTATCACAGCGCTTCCGATAATGTATTTATATTCTTCACACAGCCTCTTTAAGTCACTTTCTGTCAAAGCATCGGGGAGTGGAATCTCTTTCTCCTTTGGTATGATGTCGAACAAGTAAGCGTCTATGAACTTATCTTTGTCAAATTCCAGTGCCCAATCTAATGGGAAGTTAACGTTAGGCAATCTCCAAGCCTCTTCAAACAACGGGGCCATCTGTTCGTCAGTAAATCCAGCTATGCCGCACCCGACACGCGTGACAAGGAAACGGTTGTTAGGATGATTGCGTGCATACTCAATAAATTCATCGACGTAAGGCTTGATGTCATCAAGCCCGCCGTGCATCGTCGGAATGGCATAACACTGACCTGTCGGCCCACTGCCCACGCCCCACTCAGCACCAAATTTCTCGTAAGCCGTCTTGGCGGCTCCACCCCCGTGTTGTCCTTCAAGGTTACTGCCAAAAACAAAAACCTCACACATAGACAATTCGGTAATTTCTTCTGGAATAACACGTCCCATAATGATTGTTTTTAAGGTTATACTTTAAACTCGTTCTGAAAAGGTAATTGTGATATAACGCAGCACTTAGATGTTTTATTTTATCTCATACGAGTTTTTTTCATAAAGTTTCGTCTAACGTTTGGGAAACAAAAAGGGCGCGGGAGTAAACTTTCTGCCACTTATCCCGTACCCAGGCTCTCGCATTGCCCTCTCTCAAGATAAGCAACCCAGCCAGCCCACGCCGTTGCGTATTATAAAATCATGTAGGAAGTCAATAATGACTGCCAAACATTGGGATATAATACACCCAGCATGAACGCTTCGTTGCGAATACCCTCTGAGAGTACAAATTTGCGAGATTTGGATACAGAAGATAACGTTAAGAAAACGTCCTTTCGAGGCCTGCCTTACAAACGGCATCATTGGCCTCTGTTCCACGATGTCATGACCCCCAAAGCCCGTATGAACTGACTGGGGTCGGGTACAAAGGTAGTGCAAACCGAGCGAAATACAAAATAAATTGAAGATTTTTTGTTGAACGTGACACTGAATACAGAATACAGAATACAGTTTTTTGAAGTCAGAAAATGAGTGCCATCTATCTTGTAAAGAATAGGGGTATCTATATTACTATTATATATATATTATATATAATATATATATAATAGAGTATTGTGT
>JAFLSF010000059.1 GCA_022511045.1 Prevotella sp. | reverse complement strand
CTCCTCTTTAGAGAATGAAAATCTCTCGTCCTAACCGATAGACGAAGGGACCAAATTTAGTCGCTACTCTGTAAACTTGTATTTACAATGTCTTATGCCACTGCATAAAAGCGGGTGCAAAGGTACGTCAAAAAAACCAATTAGCCAAATATTTCCCTTAAAAAATGTTGTTCTTCAGTGAAAATCGTAGTTTGTCAATTGGTAAATCGCATAATTGTATTACCTTTGTCCCCATGTTGGTGAAGACGGAGGCCATCGTACTACATTCCTTTAAATATGGTGAAACACGTATCATCGTTGACATGTTTACCCGCGAGGCAGGTAGGCTGTCGTTTATAGTGCCTCTGCCTAAAACGCCAAAGTCGAGCTTGAAAAAGCAGTACTTCCAGCCTATGACGCTGCTTGAAGTGGAATGTGACCTACGACAAAGGGTACAATTGCAGAAGTTGAAGGCTGCGCATCTTTTGACGGCCTATACCTCTATACCTTTTTCGCCTGAGAAACTGGCGTTATCGCTCTTTGTTGCTGAGTTCTTGTATCATGCTCTGCGCTCAGAGCAGCGGGACGAACCGATGTTTGCCTATATTTGTGACTCGATGCAATGGCTGGATATAGCTACGACAGGCTTTGCCAACTTCCACCTAACGTTCTTGATGCGTCTAAGCCGCTTCTTGGGTTTCTATCCTAATTTGGAGACCTCTCATCCTGCTTCCCCTAATGTAGGAGCGTTGGAGAAAGATATATTCTCACTTCCGTTGTTCGACTTGCGCGAGGGCCGCTTTTGCTCCGTTGTTCCTTTGCACCGCGATTTCTTGCCACCAGAGGAGGCTCGCCTTATTCAGCAACTGATGCGTATGGATTTTCCTACGATGCATCTTTTTCGATTGTCCCGTCATGATAGGAACCGTATTACTGAGGTGCTGTTGCGCTACTATGCCCTTCATATTCCTCAGTTTCCCGAGTTGAAAAGCCTTGCCGTCTTGCAAACGTTGTGGACTTAAAGCAATTCTGGCAATTGAAACAGCTTGTTGCTGTTGCTGCCTTTTATCAGTATATAATGTCCCCGAGGTTGCTGCTCCTTAATAGCAGTTTTCACTTCTTCCACGTCGCTGAAGATGCGGAAAGGACAACTTGTTTTTCTAAATTCGTCACCCACGAGCCATACTTCATCGAAACGGGCCTTCACAAGCATATCGACAATTTTTTGATGTTCTTCGTCACAAACATCACCCAACTCACCCATCTTTCCGAGAATAGCCATCTTAGGCGATACTTCCATCAGATGGAAATTGTCTATGGCGGCTTTCATGGAGGTGGGGTTAGCATTGTAGGCATCAACGATTAGATGATTATACTTTGTTTCCGTCAGTTGCGAGCGATTGTTAGTAGGCACGTAGTTCTCTAAAGCGTGGTTAATCTGCTCAAAGGGAATGTTGTTGACGTAGCCCACAATGATGGCGGCCAGCATATTGTCAAGGTTATAGGCTCCAATAAGGTTCGTCTGCACCTCCATCCATTCGCTCTGATAGCCTGCATCACAATCTTGCTCGCGCCATCGGAATTTGAGGAAAGGGGCACACGAGATGACTTCGCCACGAATGAGAATATCCTCCTCCTCGCCTTGACCATAATAATATATATCTGGCGACTTCACGTTTCCCTGTTTATGATTGACCTTATTAACCATCTCCATCAGATGCTCGTTGTCGCGATTGACGAATATGGGCAGGTCGTGTTCTATCAAATAGTCGTACAGCTCGCCCTTCGTCTGGCAAACTCCCTCAAAAGAGCCAAAGCCCTGCAAGTGAGCACGTCCTACATTGGTGACAAGCCCGCACGTCGGCTCCGCCGTCTCCACTAGTGTTTTGATGTCTCCAGGGTGCGAGGCGCCCATCTCCACTACGGCAATATCGTGTTTTTCGTTCAGACGAAACAACGTTTTGGGAACTCCCACATCGTTGTTGAAATTGCCCTCTGTCGCCAGCACATTATAACATTCGGCTAGCACAGCACGGATGAGCTCTTTAGTGGTAGTCTTGCCGTTCGTACCCGTAATGCCTACAACGGGCATTTCAAACTGGCGGCGATGTTCGCGCGCCAAGTCCTTAAAGGTTTGCAAGCAATCATCGACACGAATGATTCTATCCTCCAACGATGGGTTAAGCGAGATTTGCTCGTCTACGATAGCATAGGCGCAACCCTTTTGCAAAGCCTGTATGGCATATTGATTGCCGTTGAACGAGGCTCCCTTCAGTGCCAGAAAAATGCTGTCCTCAGGGCAGTCGCGCGAGTCCGTAGTGATGCACGGATGTTGCTGATACAACTTATATAGTTCTTTAATGTCCATCGCCTACACAGTTCAGGTGTATTTTGTTTCAACTTGCAAATATACAAAGAATTTTTGAATAAAAGGAGGAAAGGGTGGATAAAGTTAGGAATGGAAGTGTTAAAAGTGGAGAAATAAATTAACAAAATGTGACGTGAGAATAGCGAAAAATGGAGTGGGGCGTACTTTGGACGGAAATATGCGAGTTTTGGCGTATTTTTGTAAATAGTTGAGGAATAGATGGTTAGAAAATGTGGTCGGATTTAGGGAACAACGAGGAGGATGAAAAATAACGGGAAAACAGCATTTTTACTCCGAAAACACCCCTTTTTGACCGCTAAAAGAGCCGTTCGGACAAGAAATAAATGTAAAGAATTCTTCTGACGAGCCCTATTTTCGTTGCCAACGAACCTAACTCTCATCGATGACGAGCCTACTTCTCACGTCTCATGAGAGCTGTCCTCGTGAAATTCAAACCATATCCTCATCTAAAACGAGCCTTATGGAAGTGTTAAATTTACACCAATTTCCTTGACAAAGTGAAGACTTTCAGAAGGTCTCAATAGAGGAGTGATAAGTAGGCAAGGAGTTGATAAATGAACAAAAACCAGTCTATTTATTTTGTGTTTCGCTTGATTTGCACTACCTTTGTGGCTGGTATGAAATACACGCTGAATTGCAATGGAAGGCTGTTAAGCTTGGGCGAGTCGAGGGTGATGGGCATAGTGAACGTCACGCCAGACTCGTTTTATGCCTCGAGCCGCCAGCAGACGGCTGGGGAGATAGCTGAGCGCGTGTGCCAGATACTTGGCGAGGGAGGGGCTATCATAGACGTAGGAGCCTGTTCTACCCGTCCAGATTCAACACCAGTGTCAGAGGCTGAGGAGATGGAACGACTGCGCTTGGCGCTGGAGGTTGTGCGACAAGAAGCTTCCGAGGCTATCGTCAGCGTAGACACATTCCGCCCCGACGTAGCACGAATGGCGGTTGAGGAGTATGGTGTGGATATGATAAATGACGTGGGAGAACCTACGGCCAATAGTGAGAAGCCAATGGATATGTTCCGCATGGTCAGTCGTTTAGGCGTTCCTTATGTGTATATGTCGCGACGGGCTACGATGACCGATGTGCTGATGGATTGTGCTGAGGCCGTCAATACGTTGCGCTCGATGGGTCAGAAAGATATTGTACTTGACCCAGGATTTGGCTTTGGTAAGACGTTGGAACAGAACTACGAGGTGATGGACCAATTGGAGCGGATGAAAATGATAGGGCTACCCGTTTTAGTGGGCGTAAGCAGGAAGTCTATGATATACCGTCTGTTGGGTGCCCAGCAGGAGCAGGCACTCAATGGTACGACGGCGCTGAATACGATAGCGCTCCTCAAGGGTGCTAGCATCCTAAGGGTGCACGACGTGAGGGAGGCCGTAGAATGTGTAAAGATAGTCAAGAGTTTAAAGTTTAAAGCAGATTAGGATGTTTTTCGAATTTGGTATCAAAGATATTGTCGACATAGTGCTCGTTGCCGCAATGCTCTATTATGCTTATCGCGTGATGAAGGAGTCGCGTTCGCTGGCCGTCTTTATGGGCATTATGATATTCATCGTTCTATGGCTTTTGGTGACTCAAGTGTTGGAGATGAAGCTTTTAGGCTCCATCATGGACAAGGTGGTCAGCGTGGGTGTCATTGGACTGGTCATCCTTTTTCAAGAGGACATCCGCAAATTTCTCTATACGCTGGGAGCTCATGAGCGAATACGTGCGTTGAGGCGTATGTTGGCAGGTAGTGACAAGACACAGGACGGCGAGCAGGTGAAGCAGACGATTATGCCTATCGTTATGTCGTGTATGTCAATGGGCAGAAAAAAGGTTGGCGCACTCATCGTCATTCAACGAGCTACGCCGCTTGACGACATCGTGGCCACAGGGGAGCGCATAGATGCCAACATCAGCCAGCAACTCATTGAAAACATCTTTTTCAAGAACTCACCTTTACATGATGGGGCTATGATTATAGCTAGCGACCGTATCCGTGCCGCTGGTTGTATCTTGCCCGTGAGCCATAACCTTGACATTCCTAAGGAGTTGGGACTGCGCCATCGTGCTGCTTTAGGAATTACCCATGAGAGCGATTGTATTGCTATCGTTGTTTCTGAGGAGACGGGTGGAATTAGTGTAGCCATTCGCTCCGAATTCCAGTTGCGTTTATCTGCCGAGAAGTTAGAGAGCATCCTAACAACGGAGTTGGCATAATAAATATTAAAGATAAATGGTGAACGACACGAATGTGAATAGTTTTTTGTATCTTTGCAGGCATCATATAACTAGAACATAAAATTTTAAATAAAAGGAACTATGGATTTATTAAGTCAAATCGTAGCGCGTGCCAAAGCAAACAAGCAGCGCATCGTGCTCCCTGAAGCAGAAGAGGAGCGCACTCTCTGTGCGGCCGACAAGGTGTTGGCTGACGACATTGCAGACCTTATTCTCATCGGTAATCCCGCAAAGGTTCACGCCCTCGCAAAGGAGAAAGGCTTGACCAACATCGGCAAGGCAACCCTTATTGACCCAGAGAACTATGAGCGTAGTGAGGAGATGGCCGAAAAGTTGGCAGAGATTCGCAAGTCGAAAGGTATGACTATTGAGGAGGCTCGCAAACTGGTGAAGAATCCCTTGTATCTGGGTTGTATGATTATCAAGACCGAGGGAGCTGATGGACAGATTAGCGGCGCACTCAGCACTACGGGTGATACGTTGCGTCCCGCCTTGCAGATTATCAAGTGTTCACCAGGCATCACTTGTGTCAGTGGCGCTATGCTTATGATAACCAAGCAGCCTCAGTACGGTGAAAATGGCGTGCTGGTTGTTGGCGACGTGGCCGTAACGCCTATGCCCGATGCCGCCCAGTTGTCGCAGATAGCCGTCTGCACAGCCCAGACAGCCAAGTCCGTCGCTGGTTTTGCAGACCCACGCGTGGCTATGCTGAGTTTCTCGACGAAGGGTAGCGCCAAGCACGAGGTAGTTGACAAGGTGGTAGAGGCTACTCGTCTGGCTAAGGAGCTTGACCCCACACTGAAGATTGATGGAGAATTGCAGGCGGATGCCGCTCTTGTTCCTTCTGTAGGCTCGAAGAAAGCCCCAGGCTCTGACATCGCTGGAAAAGCTAATGTGCTTGTATTCCCCAACCTTGAAGTGGGTAACATCGGCTATAAACTTGTTCAAAGATTAGGCGATGCCATCGCCATTGGCCCAATTCTTCAAGGTATCGCACGTCCCGTCAACGACCTCTCTCGCGGTTGTTCAGTTGAGGATGTATACTACATGGTAGCCATTACAGCCTGCCAGGCAATGGATGCAAAGAAGTAATTAACTAACGAAGTAAATACGATGAAGATATTAGTATTAAATTGCGGTTCGTCCTCGATTAAGTATGCGTTGTACAATATGGACGACAAAAGTGTGATGACCAGCGGTGGTGCTGAGCGTGTAGGTCTCGATGGTGCTTTCGTTAAAGTTAAGCTCGCCAACGGTGAGAAGAAGCAAGTGATGCACGACATCCCTGAGCATACAGAGGGCGTAAAGTTTATATTCTCGCTACTCACAGATCCAGAGATTGGCGTCATCAAGAGTCTTGACGAGATAGATGCCGTAGGTCACCGTATGGTGCATGGAGGTGAGAAGTTCAACAAGTCGGTGTTGCTGACTGACGAAGTACTCGAAGCATTCGAGGCCGTTAGCGATTTGGCCCCTCTGCATAACCCTGCCAACTTGAAAGGCGTTAATGCTGTAAAGGAACTCATGCCTGGTCTGCCTCAGGTAGGTGTGTTTGATACCGCTTTCCACCAGACGATGCCCGCTAAGGCCTATATGTATGCCATTCCTTATGAACTGTATGAGCAGTATGGTGTACGCCGCTATGGCTTTCATGGCACCAGCCATCGTTATGTTTCAGCCCGTGCTCTTGAATTCCTCGGCATGAAGCCCGAAGGTACAAAAGTTATTACCTGTCACATTGGTAATGGTGGTTCTGTGGCTGCTGTAGTTGACGGAAAGTGTGTAGATACCTCGATGGGTCTCACTCCGTTAGAGGGTCTTGTTATGGGAACCCGCTCTGGCGATATTGACGGCGGTGCCGTTACTTTCCTTGAGAAGAAACTTGGTCTGGATCCTGACGGCATGTCAAACCTGCTCAATAAGAAGAGTGGTGTGGCTGGTATTACTGGTGGCTCGAGCGATATGCGTGACGTAGAGAATGCTGCTAATGCTGGCGATGCTAGGGCTCAACTGGCACAAGATATGTATTTCTATCGCATCAAAAAGTATATTGGTGCTTATGCAGCAGCTATGGGTGGGGTAGACGTTATCGTCTTCACTGCCGGTGTCGGTGAGAACCAGCTTCGTATGCGTTCTGAGGTCTGCAACGGACTGGAGTTCCTGGGCGTTAAGTTTGACGAGTCTAAGAACACCAAGCGTGGCGAGGAGTGCGTTCTCTCTGCTGACGATTCGAAGGTGAAGGTCGTAGTTATCCCCACTGATGAGGAGCTGATGATTGCTACTGACACCATGAATTTATTGTAACGTACATTGTAATATATGCAACAACTCAAAAACAAGGAAATGGGTGGCGAACGACCTTTGTTTGCCACCCATGACTTACAACTGGAGAACATCACTATTACGGATGGTGAATCGGCCATTAAGCAGTGTCAGAATATGGAGGCACGCCACTGCCATTTTTACGGAAAATATCCTTGGTGGCATGTTGACAAGGCGCTGATAGAAGACTGCTACTTTGCAGAGGGTTCCCGTTCGGCTATTTGGTATACCAATGACTTGGTTATGCGCCGCTGTCGCATTGATGGCCCTAAGTTTTTCCGCGAGATGAAGAACGTACAATTGGAGGACGTCAACATTATGGATGCAGATGAGACTTTCTGGAAAGTAGACGGTCTTCGGCTGAAAAACGTTACCTTGCGTGGCGGAACCTATCCTTTCATGTTCTCGGAGAATATCTATGTTGACGGACTGGACAGTGATGCAAAATATGTATTTCAATACTGTAAGAACGTAGAGTTGCATCATGCCAAGATTTTGACCAAAGACTCTTTTTGGGAATGCGAGAATGTAACCGTTTATGACTCCGTGCTTGATGGCGAGTATCTGGGGTGGCACTCAAAGAACGTCCGTTTGGTGAACTGCCATCTGAATGGAGAGCAACTTTTATGTTATACGCAGAACCTCATGCTGGAGAACTGCACTTTCGATGAGTCGTGCGACCGTGTTTTTGAATACTCCACTGTTGAGGCAGACATTCGCGGGCATATTACCAACATCAAAAACCCTACTTCTGGGCATATTGTAGCAGATAGCATAGGCTCTATAACTATTGATGAGAACGTCCGCCAGCCGAATAACTGCGTGATAGAAGTAAGAGGTGAGAAATCATGAATAAGAAGTATAACTTTGACGAGCGGATAGAACGAAGAGGAACTCGTAGTGTCAAATGGGACGAAACACCTGAGGGGGTCATCCCTCTATGGGTTGCCGATATGGATTTTGCAGTGGCTCCTGCCATCCAAGAAGCTGTTCGCAAACGGGCTGAGCACCCTACATTTGGTTACACGGTAATTGAGGATGATTATTATGCAGCTATTATCTCGTGGTTTCAGCGTCGTCATCAGTGGACGATTCCGCGCGAACATATCTTATATACTACGGGTGTAGTACCAGGAATCTCATGTGTCATCAAAGCGCTCACCATGCCCGGCGAGAAGGTGCTGATTCTGTCGCCCGACTACAATTGTTTCTTTTCATGTATTAGGAACAACGGCTGTGAGGTCTCCGAAAGCATTCTGCGCTTTCAGAACGCTTCGGCATCTGATAGTCCAAAACGTTTTGAGGTTGATTACGAGGATTTCGAGCGGCGTTGTGCAGACGAGAAGACGACCGTATTTTTACTCTGCAATCCCCACAATCCCACAGGTCGTGTGTGGACTCGCGAGGAGTTGCAGCGCATGAGTGACATCTGTCGCAAGCATCATGTTACTATAGTCAGCGACGAAATACATTGCGAACTGACTATGCCGGGCTATACATTCTGCCCTATGGGAACGGTAGATAGTCAAGCTATCGTCCTCAACTCGTCCTCAAAGTCATTTAATACTGCAGGTTTGCAGATAGCCAATATCATTTGTGCAGATGCTGAGTTGCGCCGTCGCATAGACCGTGCCATCAATATCAATGAGGTTTGTGATGTTAATCCCTTTGGTCCTGTGGCCCTTATGGCTGCTTATAATGAAAGCGAGGACTGGATAGACGAACTCAATGAGTATATTTTGGGCAATTATCAGGCATTGTGCAAGTTTGTTGAAAAGGAAATTCCCAAGTGGAAAGTTATGCCTTTGGAAGGCACTTATCTGGCTTGGGTTGACTGTTCGGCATGTTTAGACTCTATGGATAGCGAAGATAGAGAGCCCGCGTTTCCGGATGTAGAAGCGTACTGCCAGCATCTACTTAATGAAGCTAAAGTATGGCTAAACCCAGGTACGATGTATGGTGTAGAGAGTGGAAAGGGCTTTTTGCGCATCAATATGGCTTGTCCGCGAAGCCTGATGATGGAAGCACTTGAGAGGATAAAAGAAGTAAAAACAAAAAGTGAGAAGTAAAAGTGAAGAACGAAAACTTACATCAGAAGAATGAAGTCAATGCATGGTCAGTAACATGGGGTGTCCTCATGGCTGTGCTCTTTTCGGCTGCCGCCGCCTATCTCGGGTTAAAGGTTGGACAAGTGTTTGAGGCCGCTATTCCTATAGCCATTATTGCCGTAGGTGTATCAACAGCCGCCAAGCGAAGCAGTGCTTTGAAGGAGAACGTCATCATACAGAGTATCGGAGCCTGTTCTGGGGCTGTAGTGGCTGGTGCCATCTTTACGCTACCTGCCATCTATATTCTGCAAGCCAAGTATCCCGATATGTCGGCCGATTTCATGCAGATATTTATTGCCTCTCTCTTAGGTGGTGTGTTGGGTATTCTCTTTCTTATTCCTTTCCGCCGCTATTTTGTTGAGGCTCCGCAGGAGCAGTTCCCGTTTCCAGAGGCAACGGCTACGACGCAAGTGTTGAAAAGCGGCAATGCTACTGCTTCTGACGGTTCTTCCTCTGGTTCTTCCCCATCTCAAGCTCGTCCCCTGCTTATTGCAGGTTTAGTGGGTGGTCTTTATGATTTTATTGTGGCAACTTTCGGCTGGTGGAACGAGAACGTCACCTCGCGTATGTTGCCTTTTGGTGAAGATTTAGCAGAGAAGACCAAGTTGGTGTTTAAGAACAATACTGGTGCTGCAGTACTGGGTCTTGGTTATATAATTGGTTTCCGCTATGCGTTGATTATTACCATTGGTTCGCTGTTTGTCTGGTGGCTTGTTGTGCCAGGCATGGCTTTGTTGTTCCCAACTGATGTGCTAAACCAATGGACACCCACCATTACAAAGGCGGTAGGGGAGATGTCACCAGAGGAAATCTTTACCTATTACGGCAAGTCTATCGGCATTGGAGCCATTGCTATGGCCGGTATTATTGGCATCATCCGTTCGTGGGGTGTTATCAAGAGTGCCGTCGGATTGGCTGCTAAAGCCACAGATAGTGGGACTTCTGCGGATGGTAGTGCTTCTGCTAATTCTCAAGACCTGTCTTTCCGCTTTGTGGCCGTTGCTGCTATATTGGCACTGCTCATCACTTTTGTGTTTTTCTGGTTTGGTGTTATGGAGGGCAATCTGCTGTTTGCCGTCGTTGCTATCCTCTTGACAGCCGTTATTGCGTTTCTGTTTACTACCGTTGCCGCCAATGCTATAGCTATTGTTGGCTCGAACCCTGTCAGTGGTATGACGCTGATGACTCTTATCCTCGCCTCCGTTGTGATGGTGGCTGTAGGTCTGAAAGGCATTAGCGGAATGGTGGCAGCCCTTGTGATGGGTGGTGTTGTATGTACTGCTCTGTCTATGGCTGGCTCGTTTATTACTGACTTGAAGATAGGCTATTGGCTGGGTACGCAACCGAAAAAGCAGGAAACATGGAAATTCTTGGGCACGTTGGTAAGCGCGGCAACTGTTGGTGGAGTTATGATGCTGCTCAACGAGACTTATGGCTTTGCCTCTGGAACGTTGGCCGCTCCGCAGGCTAACGCTATGGCTGCCGTTATAGACCCTCTGATGAATGGGGTGGGGGCGCCTTGGTTGCTTTATGGTATTGGTGCCCTGTTGGCTGTGGTTCTAACTTTCTGTAAAGTGCCTGCCCTTCCTTTTGCATTAGGCATGTTTATTCCTTTGGAGTTGAATGTCCCCCTTGTCATAGGCGGCGCAGTCAATTGGTATGTCACTACGCGCTCTAATAATAAAGAAGAAAACGAGGCTCGTGGCGAAAAGGGTAACCTCATAGCCTCTGGTTTCATTGCTGGTGGTGCCTTGATGGGAGTCATCAGCGCCTTGTTGCGCTTTGGTGGCATCCAGTTCAATTACGAGGCTTGGTGGGCTAATCCTCTCTCCGAACTCTGCTCGTTGGTGGCTTATGTTCTTCTGATAATATATTTTATCAGAGCCACAAAAACCGCTCGTAGATAACCCAATCATGTTAATAATGATAATAAATATAAGATTTGTCAAAGTAAAATAAAACCGCACTATGAAAATCAGACTATTATTTTTTGCGCTGGCCTTTGTGCTCGGATGGGGCAAGATGGCTGCTTGTTCGCGTGTCGTGTTTTTAGGACACGATGACTTGACGCTGGTTGGACGTACGCTGGATTGGCGTACACCCATTCCAACAAACCTCTATGTCTTCCCTCGTGGGATGCAGAAGCAAGGCATGCCTACGGGTAACACGTTCCATTGGAAATCTAAGTATGCTACCGTGTTGGCCGTTTCGTACGACGGCGGCGCTACTGAGGGTATGAATGAGAAAGGCCTCGTGATGAACGCCTTGTTCTGCAAGGGCTCTATCTATCGCACTTCGGCCGAAGGAAAGCTACGTTCGCTGAGTCTGGCCGTATTCGTCAGTTATTTCCTTGATAACTTTGCTACGGTGGATGAAGTGGACGAGTGGTTGAAAGAGAACGACTTTGCCATCTATGGACAGAATTTTGACGGTGGTACTGAAGCAGCGTTACATTGGGCACTGACCGACCGCTCGGGCAAGACGCTGGTTATGGAATTCCAGAAAGGGAAACTTTACGTCTATGTTTCGCGTGACTATCGCGTGCTGACTAACGACCCTCCATTTGAGCAGATACAGGCTATTAACAACTATTGGAAACAGATAGGCGGTGCCAACCAGTTGCCTGGTACGGTGCGTAGTCCAGACCGCTTTGCCCGTGCATCATTCTTTATTGAGCACGTGCCCGATAGCGTAGACTATCGACAAGCCGCCGCCCAAGTATTGACCGTGCTGAACAACGTGGCTGTGCCCTATGGTTATGGGTTGGAAGATGCCCCCAACCTCTCGTCGTCACAATGGCGAAGCGTAGCCGATGCCAAGAATCTGATATACTATTTCGGCTTCTTCTACGAATTTGCCGTGTTCAACATCGAACTTGGAAAGTTAAATTTGAATGAGGGTGCACCCGTGTTGAAGTTAGACACCTCTAAGCACACCGACCTTCACGGTTGCATCAATGACCTGTTAGTACCCTCTGAGCCGTTTAGGCCCATGTGGTAAGGAGTGGACGAGGTGTCGCCTCGTTCCCGGCAAATCAGGGATTTATCGCCAATGAATCGTACTTTCGTCACCCACGAAAGTACGATTCGTCATTACTGAGCCTATTGTATACCCCTTGTATTCCGTGCGTATACAGT
>JAFLSF010000058.1 GCA_022511045.1 Prevotella sp. | reverse complement strand
ACTCGTGACCTCCTGCGTGACAGGCAGGCATTCTAACCTACTGAACTAACGCACCAGTTGGTGTTGTTTTCTTGTTTGCGGGTGCAAAGGTAAGGATTATTTCTATAACTCCAAAACTTTTAGTGTTAAAATTTATAAAAACCTTTGCATTAGTACAGCATCCATGTAGCTATGACCGCAGGCAAGCCAGTCGCGCATAATACTTTGCCGCTCATAACCTGCCTTATGGAACAATTGCAAAGCGGCTTCATTATCAATGGCAATTATAGCATATAACTGGTGTAGATGCAGTATTTGCAGAGCATAGTCACTAAGTCGGCACAGGGCCTCTTGCGCATAACCTTGTCGGCGGTGGGGCTTCATAATAACAATACCTGTTTCAGCTCGTTGGTGACGGGGGTCAAAGTGTACGAGGTCAGCCATACCCACTGGTTCACGGTGAGCATTCTCGATGATAAGCCGCACCTGACGATCGGTATAGATGTCATCGGCTGAGTGGGCGATGTAGTCGTGTAGCGTATAACGGCTATAAGGTACATTGGTCGTTCCCACTTGCCAAAGGTTGCGGTCGTTCTCTATCTGATAGAGCAGGTCGAGGTCTTCGGGTTCTATGGCGCGTAATGTAATCATGGGCGATGGTGAGGGTTGACAAAACGGTACAGCTGGTCGTAGAGCAGGTGCAACAGGGCTAAGGATGCCCTGAAATAGATAGCCAGTTTGATGGGGAGTGCAAAAAACAGGCTCAGATGGCCGTAGTGCTTGCGGAAGAAAATAAGCATAGCCTGATAGAAAGTGTGGACGTAGCGGAAGGAGGATTTCTGGGTAGACTCGCCCTTATAATGGACTATCGTCAGAGGCAGATACCAATTCTGCCAGCCGCCCTTCAGCAGGCGATAGGAAAGGTCTATGTCTTCGCCATACATGAAGAAATCTTCGTCAAGCAAACCTATCTGGTCAAGAGCCTTGCGGCGCAGCATAAAATAGGCTCCGCTGACGACTTCTATCTGCTCGGGAGCGTCCCACGACAGGTGACTCATATAATATCGATTGGGGAAACCCAGCATCTTGAGCATAGAGACCCAAGGTGTGGGAATGGCGCGGCGCGATTCGGGAGAAGGCTGTCCGTCGCGGTTCAGCATACGTACTCCTGCTCCACCCGCTCTGGGATGGTTGTCCAAAAATTCGAGCGTACCGCGTATGGTTGGTTCGTAAACAACTGTATCTGGGTTGAGCAGCAGCACATATTCGGAGTGTGTCTGACGAATGGCCAGATTGTTGGCGCGTGCAAAACCGACATTCTCAGTATTGGCAATGAAATGCACGTCGGGATAGCGCGGCCTCAGCGTTTCGACTGTGTGGTCAACAGAACAATTGTCTACGACATATATCTCGCCATCAATGCCCTCTAAAGCCTGACGGACGCTCTGCAGACACTCGTCCAGCAAGCGGCAGACGTTATAGCTGACTATAACTACTGTGACTTTCTTGTCCATGCGAAAGGTATACAAATTAGGAGTATGACGGCCAGATAGAAGAATGGCGTAGTGCGGTAAACTGCATAAAGCACGATGTTAAGCATTAAGGGAATAGTAATGATGGCCATACGCGCAATGCGGCTCAGTTTGTACAACCTAACTCCCAGATAGGCGCAAAGGAGTGTCGCCAATTCCATTATGGTCGTCAGCATGAATTGTATTGTTGTCTCGTTCATATTTTTGTATATTATATGTTTGTGTCTAACGTCCCTCAAAGGGGGTTCTGTTCAGTATGGACCGACCCAGAGTAACCTCGTCGGTATACTCTAATTCGTCACCCACAGAAATGCCTCGGGCAATGATGCTCAGTCGAACATCAGCATAGGGAGCCAGACGGCGGAATATATAGAAGCCCGTCGTATCGCCCTCCATCGTCGAACTCAAGGCAAGAATTACCTCTTTCACCCCACCCTCGCGAACACGGTCCACGAGTGAGTCTATCTCAAGGTCGGCAGGACCAATACCGTCCATCGGCGAAATGACACCGCCTAAAACGTGATATAGCCCTATAAACTGCTGAGTATTCTCTACCGCCATTACGTCTTGTATATTCTCTACTACACAAATGGTCGACGTATCACGGCGGGGGTCGGAACAAATGGGGCAGGTGTCGCTGTCGCTAATGTTATGGCAGATGCGACAACGCTTTACATCTTGTTTCATGCGGGCAATAGTTTCCGTAAACTGCAGCACATCGTTATCCTCCTGCCGCAACAAATGTAACACCAGCCGGAGAGCAGTCTTACGCCCTATTCCTGGCAACTGGGCAAACTCTTGTACTGCCCGTTCCAACAACTGGGATGGATATTGCTGCTGTACCATATTCTCTGTCTATTATATGTTTATCCCTCCACTTCAGACAACTCTAACCAGCGCATAGACTTTTCATCCAATTCGTCTTTCAGCAAGGGCAGACGTTTGCTTTTTTCCGTCAGTTCCTCAACGCTCAACATTCCACCACACAGCGCGTCCTCCAACTGTTTCTGCTCAGCCTCCAATGCGACAATCTCTTTCTCTAACTGCTCCATCTCACGCTTCTCCTTATATGACAGGCGGCGACGGTCGTCATGCCGATAACTAACTTTCTCTTTGGGAGCCCTCACATCCTTGGACTCTTTAGAGTCAGACAACTCCGTCCATTCTCGATACTGTGTATAGTTGCCTGGGAAGTCTTTAATCTCGCCCTGTCCCTTAAACACTAACAGGTGGTCCACCACTTTATCCATAAAGTAACGGTCGTGACTGACGACAATAACACAGCCAGGAAAATCTTGCAGATATTCCTCCAGTATTTGTAACGTTACAATATCAAGATCGTTAGTAGGTTCGTCAAGCACCAAAAAGTTAGGATTGCGCATCAAAACAGTACACAGATACAACTTACGGCGCTCACCTCCGCTCAATTTGTAGACGTAGTTATATTGCTGCTCATTAGAAAAAAGGAAGTGCTGCAACAGTTGCGAGGCTGATAGTTTGCGTCCGCTACCCAAATCTACGTAATCAGCAATATCGCGCACCACATCAATTACCTTTTGTTGCTCGTTGAATTGCAGACCCTCTTGCGAGAAATAGCCAAAGCGTACGGTGTCGCCAACAATGATACGCCCTTCATCAGGCTGCAGTTCTCCTAACAACATCTTAATGAACGTCGACTTTCCCGTACCATTGGCACCCACGATTCCCATTTTCTCGTAACGCGAAAAATTGTAGTAGAAGTCTTTCAGAATAACGGTAGAGGGAAATGCTTTTGAGATATACTGACATTCAAATATCTTGCTGCCTATATAAACATTGGAGGCTTTCAGTCGCAACTGCCGTTCCTCCAGCCGTTGCTTAGCCACACGCTCTAACTCATAGAACGCTTCCTCACGATAGCGAGCCTTATGACCGCGAGCCTGAGGCATACGGCGCATCCACTCTAACTCCGTACGATATAGATTGTTGGCGCGAGCTATCTCCGCACGACGATTGTCTATGCGTTCTTGCCGTTTTTCCAAATAATAGGCATAGTTGCCGCGATAGGTATAAATGGTATGGTCGTCCAACTCAAGGATAACGCTACAAACACGATCGAGGAAGAAACGGTCGTGAGTCACCATAAGTAAGGTGCGATTGCTACGACTGAGATAGCCTTCCAGCCACTCTATCATTTCCAAGTCTAAATGATTAGTGGGCTCGTCGAGTATCAGCAAATCGGGCTCTGTCAACAGCACGTTAGCCAGCGCCACACGTTTCTGCTGGCCTCCAGAAAGTTGTCCCATAGGCTGTGAGAGGTCGCGAATCTTCAACTGTGTCAGCACTTGCTTGGCCCGTAAAACTTTTTCATCCTCTCCCTGATGGTTGAAGCAAGCATCCAGCACTGATTCCTCTGGGTCGAAAACAGGCGACTGCTCAAGCATACCTATTTTCAAGTCGCGTCGAAACACAATATCGCCCGAATCATAACCTTCGCGCCCCATAAGGATGGACAATAATGTTGACTTACCCGTACCATTCTTAGCAATCAGTCCCACTTTCTGCCCTTCAGCTATCGAGAAACTGATGTCGCGAAACAATGTCAGCGCACCAAAGGATTTGGTCAGATGTTGTATGTCAAGGTAGGGAACCATCAGAAATTTCAAAGATTACAAATTCACTATTAGCTAATTTAGCCATTAAGTTCTTTATTTATCTGCTCTATATAGTCAAGCACTTCGTTCCTGCCCTCTTTCTTCTCGGCAGAGGTGAGAAACATAGGCGGCATTTCCTCCCACGTCTCAGATAGTTTCTTCTTATACGCCTCCATAGCCTGACGTGCTTTGTTGGGAGTCAGTTTGTCAGCTTTAGTGAAGACAATAGAAAACGGAATACTTGATAATCCCAGCCATTCTATGAACTCGAGGTCTATCTTCTGCGGCTCCAGCCGAATATCTACCAAAACAAAGACATTCACTAATTGCTCGCGCTGTAAGATATAGCCACGTATCATCTGGTCTAACTTCTCTATTTCTTTCTTCGAGCGCTTGGCGTAACCATAACCAGGCAAATCAACAAGATACCACTCCTTATTGATAATGAAATGATTGATGAGCAGCGTCTTACCTGGTGTTGCTGACGTTTTAGCCAGACGGCGATTGTTGGTGAGCATATTTATCAGGCTCGATTTACCCACATTCGACCGTCCTATGAAAGCATACTCGGGTTTTGTGTCTTTGGGACACATACTAACCATCGGCGCACTCAGCGTAAATTCTGCCTGTTTGATTTCCATTTTCTTTTCAGTTTTAGTGTGCAAAGTTAGTGCAAATCGGGCGAAACACCAAATTAAAATCTAAATTTATTTGGTTGTTTGTCCGTTTATTCGTACTTTTGTGTCGGCCATAAAGGGCATACAAGAAATGAGCGAACTGAATCTACCGACGTTTGACGTAAAATTAGGAGGAACGCGGGAGAAGCCAGAAATATTTGACTTCCTGCGCCGCCGATACGTAGCTTTGACACCCGAAGAGTGGGTACGCCAGCACTTCACCCATTGGTTGGTGGAACACAAGGGTTATCCCAAAGGCTTGCTGGGCAATGAGATAGAATTACGAATCGGTGACAAACGCCTACGTTGCGACTCTATACTATACAACAAAGAGGCACAACCCCAAATGATTATAGAATATAAAGCACCCACCGTGTCTATAACACAGCGGGTGTTTAATCAAATTTCAGCATACAACCTCTTGCTACACGTCAATTATCTGATAGTATCGAATGGTCTGCAACACTATTGTTGCCAGATGGACTATGAGCAGCAGTCGTATCAGTTTCTACAGGAGGTGCCTGATTACTCAGCGATTATCGCTAAATAATAGATTAAGCTTCTGACTCAGGAACAGCAGGAGCCTCCTCTGTTTTCTTCACCGTCTTGCGAATAGCGCGTTTCCGTGTTTTCTTCTCCTCTAAGCCTGTCACCTTATCTATTTTTACACCAGCCAACTCGGGGTCAATAAGAATACGGCCACAATACTCGCAGACAATAATCTTTTTGTGCATCTTGATGTCAAGTTGGCGCTGGGGCGGAATTTTGTTAAAGCAACCGCCACAGGCATCACGCTGCACGTAAACAATACCAAGACCGTTGCGAGCATTTTTGCGAATACGCTTGAATGATGTGAGCAGACGTGGCTCAATCTTCATCTCCAAATCTCTCACCTTTTGCTTCAACTTGTCTTCTTCTGCACGCGTCTCGTCCATAATTTCGTCCAGTTCGCTCTTTTTGACATTGAGGTCTTGGCGACGGTCTTCGATTATTTCCTTGTTCTGTGCCAGTTCTGCCTTTTTCTCCTCTATCTTGAGGTTAGCCTCCTTTATCTTCTTGTTGCAAAGCTCAATTTCCAGCGTCTGATACTCTATCTCCTTCGACAGCGTATCATATTCACGGTTATTCTTCACATCGTTCAACTGAATCTTATAGCGCTCTACGCTGGATTTAGCCGTTTCAATTTCACCCTTCTTCATATTGACAGCCTGCTCATACTCGTTGATGTCAGACTGAATCTTCTCAACGCGGGTTGTCAGACCTTCAATTTCGTCTTCCAGGTCTTGTACTTCCAGAGGTAACTCTCCTCTGAGGGCACGCTTCTCGTCTATACCAGATAGCGTAGTCTGTAACTGATAGAGCACTTTCAAGCGCTCCTCTACTGACAGGTCTGTAGGATCTTTCTTTGCCATAATCTTAAATGTATAATATTGGATTTGTAATTGTCTCTGCTATTTCTGCGCGCACATCTGGGCACTGTTTCCCGATGATGTCGCGGAAAATTTCCGTTGTGTATTGCTCGCTCTGATAGTGTCCAATGACGCATATCTGAATACGTTGCTCATAGCCAAAGTATTGGTGATAGTGCATCTCGCCCGTAATAAAAGCATCAGCACCTTGATGCAGAGCCTCGTCAAGCAAAAAGTCACCAGCTCCGCCACAGATAGCCACCTTACTGATGGGACGGCGCAACAATTCATTACATTGGGCACACTCTACGCCAAACCGTTTCTTCACCAACTGCACAAAGTCGTCAGCAGCCAACGTTTGAGGCAGTTGTCCTATTACACCATTTCCTGCCTCCACACCATCGACGGTCTTTCGGGCAAAAAACTGACAATTCTGCAAGCCTAGCTTCTCGGCTATCTTCCAATTGACTCCACCCATCGCATTGTCCATATTGGTGTGCATAGACGCTATAACAATATCGTTCTTCAGCGCCTTGATGACACAGCGCTGCACATAATGACTATCCGTTATTTGCTTCAGCCCACGAAATAGTAACGGATGATGGCTAACTATGAGGTTACAACCTTTCCGCAACGCTTCGTCAACAACCTGTTCATTGACGTCCAGACACAATAATACCCCTGACACGTCCGTCTCTGTCAATCCCAATTGCAGGCCAGCATTATCCCAACTTTCCTGCAAGGGCAGAGGCGCAAACTGTTCAAGGGCACTCAGCACTTGTCGTATTTTCACGCTTCTACAATATTGTTTCGGTGTGCAAAGGTACACATTTTCTCCCAAAACAAAGAATTAAGCGTTAAGAAAGTGTGCCCCCAAGCCGTTATTTTCTTATTTCTTAACGCTTAACCCGCTGCTTTTAACTATTCGTTATCCTTTTCGTGACAATACGACGTACCGTCGAAACAATGCGTACAGACACGTTCTTTGGGCAGTCCTATTGACTCTATAAGATCCTCTATAGTAGCAAATTTCAGACTCGACAGTTCTAATCGGCGAGCAATTTCCTGCACCATCCGTTCATACTCAGGAGTACCCGTCTTGCCATATTGCTCTAACTTTATGTCGTCACGCCCTTCAAAGTCTTGAATGATACGACGGCTAATGAGTTCGAGGTCGCTCTTAGAAGTGGTAAAGCCTATAAACGGGCAACCGTAAATCAAGGGCGGACAAGAGATGCGAACGTGCACCTCCTTAGCTCCATTGTCAAAGAAAGTACGCACATTATCCCTCAGTTGGGTACCGCGAACAATTGAATCGTCACAGAACACGACACGCTGGTCTTTCAGTACGGCAGGATTGGGGATAAGCTTCATTTTAGCCACCAAGTCTCTGCGGTTCTGATTTCCTGGCGTAAAAGAGCGAGGCCAAGTAGGGGTGTACTTTACAACAGCACGTTTGTACGCTATTTTCTTACCCTCAGAATAACCTAACGCCATACCCACACCAGAGTCTGGAATTCCGCATACAATATCTGCCTCCACATCGTCCTTTTCACCTAACAGTCGACCGTTCTTCTCGCGGACAAATTCCGTATTGATTCCCTCATAATCACTGCTGGGGAAGCCATAGTAGACCCATAGGAACGAACATATCTGACAGCGCGACAAAGGTTTTTGCATCACCTCCAACCCGTCAGCACGCAGGCGCACTATCTCGCCTGGTCCAACGTCGCGCAACACCTTATAATCCAAATTAGGGAAACTGGTCGTCTCGCTCGACACCGCATAGGCCCCCTCTTTCTGCCCTATCACGATAGGAGTACGGCCCAAGAAGTCACGCGCCGCAATAATGCCGTCCTCCGTCAGAATCAGCATCGAACACGAACCCTCAATCTTCCGATACACCAAATTGATGCCCTCAACAAAAGTATTCCCCATGTTGATAAGCAGCGCCACCAACTCCGTCTGGTTAATGTTGTTGGCCGACATCTCACTGAGGTGCATACGCTGTTCCAGCAATTCATCGGCTATCTGGCGCAGGTTGTTAATTTTCGCCACCGTCACCACAGCATAGCGCCCTAAATGCGAATTGATAATAATAGGCTGAGGGTCAGTATCACTGACAACACCCAGCCCTTGATGTCCCTTAAATTGGTCCAGCTCGTCCTCAAAACGAGAGCGGAAATACTGACGTTCCAGCGAGTGAATGGAACGGTGAAAGCCGCTCTCCTCGTCGAAAGTCACCATACCAGCGCGTTTTGTACCTAAGTGCGAGTTGTAGTCTGTCCCGTAAAACAAGTCGTTTACGCAGTCCTGCTTAGTAATAGTACCAAAGAAGCCACCCATAAAACTTTTTACCTTTTTGTTATATTATACCTCTTTAGGCCTGCAAAGGTACGAATAAGCGAGTAAAGAAACAAATAAAATAGAGATTTTTTTGTTTTTTCGAGGTGCAGACTACTTTGACTAAGGGGCAGAGGCAAGTAAACGAGAGCTTGATAGGCTCTCGTTTACATTCAACAGACTCCAAACTGGTTTGGCTCAGCGCTCACTTAATCACAACCTTTTTACCGTTGACGATATACAGGCCTTTGGTTGGCTGGGCAACGCGTACGCCCTGCAAGTTGTAATATGCAACAGGAGTATTCGGGGCTATATTCCCATTATCAACTACCACACTGTTAATGCCGTTGGTATCTCCACCGCCAGCAAGGCGACTAATAAATGAGTTGGCAGTTTCTTTCAATACGGGGAACAAGTCACCAAGAGAACTTGAACTGTCAAGCACAAACATGATGGCGGCTGACGTACTAATATCCTCAATGTTTATTTTGCCGTCCTTATCATTCTCTATATTATGTTGCCACGTATTGTTTGATGAAATATAAGTCCATTGGTCAATGGCATCCTTTTCTATCTCAAATATCTCCCCATTTTCATCCCGACAATCATTAAAGGTAAATATGATATAAACACCATCACGCTCAGCGGTGACCTTACTTCCCGACGAAGATGTCAATCCGTGATAAATAACGTTGTTAAGTGAGAGGTCGGTAATATCAAAGACACCTTCAATCCATATTTGTGAGTCATTAACCTTGCTTGCATCCACAGTGCTGTCAAGCGTAAATCTAAAAGTGTCTCCATGCGACATCATTGGAACTTTGATGCTGATAACACGCTGACTTATCTGTTTATTCAATTCTTCGTAAATCTTCATAAGTTCTTCCTGTACACCGCTAATATCTGTAACAGAATGTGCATTTTCGGGCTTAGAGGACAAGGACTCAAGATTCAGCATGAACAAATCGTCGTCTACTACATCTCCACTCTTTAGTCCTATGGTGTATGCTTGTAATGGCAACTCTTGAATTTTGGTAGAGGCAATGCGGTTTGAAAGATATTCCGCGTAATTACGCGAAGTAAGATGCTCGGGAGCCATAGCGAGCGAACCTTGATCGAGACCATCAGTGAATGTAATGATCATCGCATTTGAGAGATTGCTGGGATATTCGGGTTTTGCAAGGGTCGTAATAGCTCGGTCTACGGCGTAGTACAGCAAAGTAGCATTTGCCATCTCCATATTATTTACAAAGTCTATGAACGTTGGCTCAGTGCCTTTATTCAGAATGGAAATCGGCAGATTGTCAAGATGGTCACTAAACGATATGATGCCCATAAAAATGCCGTTGTATCCTTCTATTGGCTCATTGTAACCTTCGGGTAAAGTAATGACACACTGCCTGTTTGAACTACAATTTGTATACGATGTACTACCTTCTTGATTATATCTGAAATAATTACCAGGAATAGTAATTACGCCGTCTTTCATCGTCCCATAATATGATTCATTGACTCCGTTCTCAGTGCAACGCTGAGTTACCACCATTATATTTCCAGATCCATTGACATGACTATATGGAGTAATATATACTTTCGAAGAGTTCTCTGTATCAATTTTGACATACTCACTATCAGTAAATGGCTTTGTTCTATATACACTTGGTTTTTCTATGTTACGTTCAAAATCAACTTCTTTTACTACAGTAACACCACCAGAGCTCCAAAACGGGTCTTCCCATTGTCCTTTACCAACATTAACCCAAGTTTCCGTAGGAGGGGTATAGTCAAGAATACCCTCTGGGAAAACTATTTTATGGACATAGGTGGAATTCTTGGCATAAGATGAGGGGGCGGTCTTTTTTGATGAAGATGATAACTCATCTACAACGAAACTGCCTATCGGGAATTCTATCGTAGTATTATTGCTTATCTTTCCATAATAGCGGCTATCAAAGCCGTTTTCTGGGCACTTTTGCCAGACATGATAATAATAAGAGGAATAATAAGAATAAATATAATACTCTATATATACCTGATTTGGATTTTCTGTATGCAGATAAACATAGACATTGTCCTTTTTGTTGTAAAATGGATTTGATGCGTAAGGCTGTAGGCGAAAAACCTGCGGCCATACGGTTACTGGTGTTCGACAATCGCATAGAGATAATTAACCCTGGTAGTTTGCCTGATGGTCAGACTATAGATGAAATCTTGTTGGGAAATTCTGATCCAAGGAATCCGCAACTGGCGCAATTTGGCTCAAACACTATGCCTTACAGAGGACTTGGCTCTGGTATTCCTCGTGTAATGGCAATGGGAAGTGATGTCGAACTTATTGATCGCCCAGAAGGTAATCAGTTTGTGGCTCGTATTTGGCGTACTACCAAAAAGGATGAAATTGCTACCCAAAAGGAAAATGAAGAATTGATTTCTACTACCCAAAAGAATGAAATTACTACCCAAAATGGAAAAACTTCTACCCAAAAGCCATTGAATGCTACCCAAAAGAGGATTCTTGAGTATCTGGTCAACTACCCAAAAGCTACGAGACAAGACGTGGCTGCGGCATTAGGTGACATAACAGAAGATGGCGTAAAGTTCAATATCGGACTATTGAGGCAATATGGTATATTGCAATGTGAAGGTGGTCGTAAAGAATGGAAATGGGTAATAGTGAATAGAGAGAAAGAATAAAAGTACAGTATGTCTCGCAAACACTAAAAGCGTGTTCGCATGATTCTCCAAGCGTTCATCGGATGTCTAAGATTTATGTTCGCAAATAAAATTTGATGATTCGAAGGAATGGTCAAATTGGTAGTTTACTCAATGGCAATCAGTCATAGAACAACGAATGACATCTGAGATCTAAGTAATGAGGTAATAATAAAAAAGAATCCTGCATCTTATGTTGAAAGCATGGAGGTATATTACCTCATTAACAACAATCGAAATGCTACACCTTACGAACGTTATAAGTTACCAGCGCAGAAGGAAGATTATGCTATATGTACTATCATCATGTTTTTTACTCATTTCGTCAGATTATGGCATCCCTGCCAGCCAAAGCCAGTAAATTTTAACATCTTGGCATGGCAATAAAGACGAACAGAAGCACACTAATACAGCCCCCGAAAAATCATACCTACAAACTGTTGAGTTAAGGTTGATAGTCATTCCAAAAACAAAAGAATTGTCTCGATTATTTGTTACTCATAAGGGATATTGTTGCTGCGAATAATCGAAGGCATTAACCAATATAGTCTGCTGCTCAAATCGTCCAGCCAATTGATAGTTGTAGCTAAACTTGGATTAGGTTTGCCACGCTATTGTCCCTAAAGACTTGCCTTGCGGTGGATACTCAAATTTACACAAAGTGAAAATAGGGTATTAGTTTCCCCAACTCTGATTTTGGATGGCAAAATGGAGCGAGTTCCATTACCTGTCTTTGGGTCTAATTATGGTGCGCATGACAGTGCGATGCTAAGTCGTTTTCTACGAGCATTATCCGTCACATCTCCAGCTTGCTGTTCAGGAGCAAATGCCATTTACAGCATGGAAATGGGGATTATGCTCCCCACCCGATAAATCAGGTGGCACACAGAGCAGGTTCTGACGTTATGAAATGGACTCCGCTAAAGACTTATCTTGATGCGCGAATCTACGAGTTGCG
>JAFLSF010000057.1 GCA_022511045.1 Prevotella sp. | reverse complement strand
CGACCCCTACGTCCCGAACGTAGTGCGCTACCAACTGCGCTACATCCCGATAGATTTTCAGAAATCGCGCACAAAGGTACGAAATAAATACGAATTACAAACTATGAATTATAAAATATTTGCAGTTTCTGTGGAAAAAATTTGTGTATACGATAAAAAAGGACTACCTTTGCATGAAAAATATACTATGATGAAACGAACACTACTAATCTTTGCCTGTTTGCTCATGGCCTTGACGGGATTTGCCCAGCGTGTGATTGTGGTCAAGGCTAACGATGTAGAAAGTTTATTGGATGCTGTTAAGCAGGCTAATAAAATGAATGTTAGCAGACACTCAGAGCGACTTTATATATTGATTCCAGATGGTTTATACGATATGGGAGAGCAAGTGCTGACGCGCATCTCTGGCCATAACATTGCTTTCATTGGACAGAGTATGGAGAAAACCATTATTAGAAATGCGCCTGCCAAAGAGAACGAAGGCATCAGTAAAACGGCAATCTTTCAAAATCGCGGTTTAAATAACTATTTTCAAGACCTCACTTTGACAAATGAACTGGATTACTACACATTAGGGAATGATGGCCGCGCTGTGACTTTGCAAGACAAAGGGAAACACACTATTTATAACCGCATAAGAATGCTCTCCCACCAAGACACCTATTATGCAGACAAGGAGGACGCCCAGCATTATATGCAGGATACGGAGATTCATGGAACGGTAGACTTTATCTGTGGTGCGGGTGACATTTGGTTTGAACGTTGCCGGCTTGTCACCGAGAAACGTTCGGCTGATGGCAGTGGAGAAAACGTCATCGTGGCCACAAGAACTGCTGAAACGCATTGGGGCTATGTGTTCAACCGCTGCACCATTGAGAACCGCATTTCTAATTTCTATTATGCCAGAGCATGGCACACATATCCACGCTGTGTATGGTTGCATACCACGCTACTGAATCCAGATAAGCTAATGCCTTCCCGCTTTGACACTCAAGGTATGAAGGTGGCAGAGAACTATTTTAAGGAATATCGCACCAAAGACGCCAACGGAAAAGATATTACGCCAAAGAGTAACGTATTGACGTTTACGGTCGACAACTGTCCGCCCTATTCTGAGGAGACCATCATGACTGATGCGGAGGCCAAGCAATACACCATAAAGAACATTTTTGGCGATTGGAAACCTGCCAAACAACTGAAAAAGATAGAGAAGCAGGCCAACAAGTTGAAGCAGCAAATGCTATAATAATGCCTCCAACGCGGCCAACTCATCATCTGTCGTTGCCCAACTGGTGACGAAACGACAGATAGTACGACGAAGGTCTGCTTTCCCCCAATGGGTAAATTCTATGCTTTCTGACAGGCGCTCAACCGTTTCGTTTGGTAATATAACAAACTGCTGATTAGTTGGTGAATCAACAAAGAACTCACAACTTTTCTTTTGGAATATCCGCTTCATCTTCATTGCCTGTTCTATGCCGTGACGAGCCAACTTGAAATAGAGTTTATCCGTAAACAACGCGTCGAACTGCAAACCTATAAGCGCCCCTTTAGCTATGACGGCACCGTGTTGCTTTTGTATGGAGAAGAAGTGCTTGTGAGCCTGACGATTGGTGAAGACAACTGCTTCGCCACAGAGTGCTCCTACTTTTGTGCCGCCAATGTAGAACACATCACAATGGCGGGCCAAGAAAGGTAGCGTCATATCACAACTATCGGCCATCAATCCATAGCCCAGACGAGCGCCATCAATATAAAGAGGAATTTCATAGCGTTGGCAGATGGTATAAATTTCCGTCAATTCCTTGGCAGTATACAAGGTGCCTAACTCTGTGGGAAAAGTGATGTAAACCAATCCAGGATAGACCGCATGGGCATTATTGCCGTCATGCATGAAGTCGTCCAGATACTTATCCAGAGTCTTAGCATTCATCTTCCCGTTTTCCTCTGGTAGCGTAATAATCTTGTGTTCCGTAAATTCCACAGCACCAGCCTCATGGACATTGATATGGCCACTATTGACGCAAATGACTCCCTCGTATTGATAGAGCATGGAGTCTATCGTCGTAGCATTGGTCTGCGTGCCTCCCGTCAGGAAAAAAATCTGAGCATCAGGCAATCCGCAAGCCTCGCGAATACGAGCTTTTGCCCGTTCACTGAAAGCGTCAAAGCCATAGGGTGTTGGCTTTGCGTTATTATTCTTCACCAGGTTCTCCAGCACTAAAGGATGTGCACCATTGTTATAGTCGCAATCGAAAGAAATCATATTAGTATATTTTTTTCAAGGCGCAAAGGTACGAAAAATTTCCGACTCGCACTCTTGACTTACATTATTATTTCTTGATAGCATATATTTTTTTAGGTAAAACTTGTTGCGATGTGCCGTCTTTTTTGTATTTTTGCAGGCAAAAGTAATATAACGTTATAATTTATATGTCAGACATTAAGAAAATAAAAACTGCACTCATCTCTGTATTCCACAAAGATGGGTTGGAAGAATTGTTGAAACTGCTGAATGACGGAGGCGTAAAATTCTTGTCGACAGGTGGTACACAGGCCTTTATTGAGTCGTTAGGCTACCAATGTCAGAAAGTAGAGGAAGTAACCACTTACCCTTCGATTCTGGGAGGACGTGTTAAAACCTTGCACCCAAAAATCTTTGGCGGCATTCTGGGACGCCGTGAACTGGAGAGTGATTGTGAACAGATGGCTCAATATGAAATTCCCGAAATTGATTTGGTCATTGTAGACCTTTACCCGTTTGAGCAGACCGTTGCCAATGGCGCCTCTGAAGAGGATATTATTGAGAAGATAGATATTGGCGGCATCTCATTGATTCGTGCGTCTGCCAAAAACTTTAATGACGTGGTCATCGTACCCTCGAAAACAGAATACAAAGTGCTGACGGACATTCTCAAGAAACAGGGTGCCGAGACCACCAAAGAGCAACGCCGCATGCTGGCTACTCGTGCTTTTGATGTCAGTAGCCATTACGATACGGCCATTCACAACTGGTTTGAGAAATAATTAACAGAATAAAAGACAAAAAGAAGATATAATGGGATTCTTTAGTTTCGTCCAAGAAATTGCAATGGACCTTGGAACGGCCAACACTATTATCATCAGTGATGACAAGATAGTAGTTGACGAGCCATCAGTTGTGGCCCTTGACCGCCACACTGATAAAATGATTGCCGTAGGTACACAGGCTAAGATGATGTATGAGAAAACTCACGACAACATCCGTACCGTACGCCCACTCCGCGATGGTGTGATAGCAGACTTCTCAGCCTGCGAGCAGATGATGCGTGGATTGATTAAGATGGTACATCGTGGGTCACGTTTGTTTTCACCGTCATTGCGTATGGTCATTGGTGTTCCTTCTGGCTCGACTGAAGTAGAACTGCGTGCCGTCCGCGACTCGGCTGAGCATGCTGACGGTCGTGATGTTTACCTCATTTTCGAGCCAATGGCTGCCGCTATTGGCATTGGCATTGATGTAGAGGCTCCAGAGGGGAACATGATTGTTGACATCGGCGGTGGCTCCACAGAGATTGCCGTCATTTCGTTGGGTGGTATTGTTTCCAACAACTCTATCCGTACTGCTGGCGACGATTTGACCACAGACATTCAAGAATACATGGCCCGCCAACATAACATCAAAATATCAGAGCGTATGGCCGAGCGTATCAAGATTGCTGTAGGTTCTGCACTTACTGATTTAGGCAATGAGGCCCCCGAAGACTATATTGTACACGGACCGAATCGTATCACAGCCTTGCCTATGGAAGTTCCCGTATGCTATCAAGAGATAGCACACTGTATGGACAAAACGGTAGCCAAGATTGAGAATGCGGTACTTTCCGCTTTGGAGAATACACCACCAGAATTATATGCTGACATCGTGAAGAATGGCATCTGGTTGGCTGGTGGCGGTGCTTTGCTACGCGGATTAGACCGTCGTCTGCAAGATAAGATTAACATTCCTTTCCACATAGCCGAAGACCCGTTGCACTCCGTTGCCAAAGGCGCAGGCATCGCTTTGAAGAATGTTGACCGCTTCACGTTCCTCATGCGATAATCGGGATGCGTAATCTGCTGGAATTCCTGCAACGCCATTACAACTGGCTATTATTCATAGTACTGGAAATTATAAGTCTGGTACTATTGTTACAATATAATAGTTATCAAGGCAGCGTATGGTTCACGTCGGCCAATGCTGTTGTAGGGCGTATCTATACATGGAGTTCTGCAGCAGAGTCCTTTTTCTCGCTGAAACAAGTAAACGAAGGTCTGACCCTCCGCAACTATTATCTGGAGCGACAGGTTACCCAATTACGTCGTCTACACGCTGAGGCAACAGATACTGTCAGCCGTCAAGAACAAAAGGAACTGGATATTCTCAGCCAATATCAGTTAATACCCGCCAAGGTCGTCAGTAACGAATTAGACCGTCAAGACAATCTCATTACCATTGACCGAGGGAGTGCCGACGGCGTAGAAATTGGTATGGGTGTAGTATGCGGGAAAGGAATCGTGGGAGTTACTTATCTCACATCAAGTCACTACTCTGTGGTGATTCCCATCCTCAATAGCCACTCGTCACGTATCAGTTGTGCAATTCGCGGCTATGGCTACTTTGGTGTCTTGCGTTGGTATGGTGGTGATATTAGATATGCCTATGTAGAGGATATTCCCCGTCACGCGCGTTTCAAACGAGGCGACTGGGTAGAGACCAACGGCTATTCTAGTATTTTTCCTGCAGGAGTATTGGTAGGACGTATTGAGCAGGCCTCTAATTCCCGAGATGGCTTGTCATACCGACTGAAGATTCGCCTGTCAACAGACTTTGGAAATTTACGCGACGTATTGGTAATTAGCGACAAATCCATTGCTGAGCGGATGCGACTGATGCAGGCAGCAAAGGACTCGCTAAAACTGAACGTGAAGGAATAAGGAATGGGTGATTATAGGAAAGATTGAAAATAAGAGAACTATAATATGAATGTAGATACGCTAAAACGATTGGGGACATTCTTTATCTTCCTACTAGCACAAGTGCTTGTGTTAGGGCGTATTCATTTATATGGGGTAGTCTCACCTCTGTTATATATTTATTTTGTCCTGCAATTTCCACATAAGTATCCCAAATGGGCCATTTTGCTTTGGAGTTTCGCTATGGGATTAGCCATAGACGTATTCCAGAATACTCCAGGAGTAGCTGCTGCATCGTTAACGCTGATTGGAGCCATCCAGCCTTATTACTACGAACTGTTTATTTCACATGACTCTATGGAAGGGCAGAAACCATCTGTCAAAACGATGGGTATGCTGAAATTTGCTTACTATGCCACACCTCTTGTGTTACTCTTTTGCCTTGTATTCTTCACACTTGACCAGTTCTCTTTCTCTAATATGCCATATAAATTACTCTGTATAGTCAGCAGCACTGCTGTCATTCTGGCATTGATACTCACTTTTGAATTGGCAAAGAAAAATAAGCAAGAGAGGGTAATATGAAAAGGCATGAATTTGACTATAGACGTTATGTGATAGGAGGAATAGCAGCACTGATTGTTATCATCTATATCATCCGACTGTTTACCCTTCAGATTACCAGCGATGACTACAAAAAAAGTGCTGACTCCAATGTCTTTCTCAAAAAGATAGAGTTTCCATCACGTGGTGTCATCAGCGACCGCAATGGAAAATTGTTAGTATATAACCAGCCAGCCTACGACATCATGGTAGTAATGAATGAGGCTAAGGACCATCTGGACACTCTTGATCTTTGCCAGACGTTGAATATTAGCCGCGAGGATTTCGACCGTCGTATGACTACTATCAAGGACCGTAATAAAAACCCTGGTTATTCGCGTTATACTCAGCAGGTTTTTATGAGTCAGCTTTCGGAAGAGGACTTTAGTGTCTTTCAAGAAAAGATGTTCCGTTTCCCTGGTTTCTACATCCAACGCCGTAGTATCCGTCAGTATCAGTATTCATTTGCTGCCCATGTATTGGGGGATATTGCTGAGGTTTCTCCAGGTGACATTGAGGAAGATAACTATTATCAGCCAGGTGACTACATTGGTAAGTTAGGTGTAGAACGTAGCTATGAAAAACAGTTACGTGGCGAAAAAGGCATCCAGATTCTATTACGCGACTCTCATGGTCGTGTACAGGGACGTTACCAAAATGGAAAGTTTGACCGCCGTCCAGTACCAGGAAAAAATCTGACGTTAGGAATAGATGCAGAATTGCAAGCATTGGGCGAACGGCTAATGGAAGGCAAGATAGGTAGTATTGTAGCTATCGAACCTCAAACGGGCGAAGTGCTCTGTATGGTATCATCACCCAGTTACGACCCTCGTATGATGGTTGGTCGACAACGTTCCAAAAGCCATCGATTATTAAGTCAAAACGCATGGAAACCATTACTCAACCGCAGTATCATGGGACAATATCCCCCTGGTTCCACGTTCAAGACCACTCAAGGTCTTACCTATATGACAGAGGGAATCATCCATCCGACACATACTGCTTACCCCTGCCAGCATGGTTTCAACTATCGCGGATTACACGTCGGTTGTCATGGTCATGCGGCTCCCCTTCCTTTAGTGCCAGCTTTGTCTACTTCGTGTAATGGTTATTTTTGCTGGGGGCTCTACTATATGATTGGCAATAGAAAATATGGCTCTGTACAGCAAGCCATGAATACTTGGCGCGATTATATGGTTAGCATGGGATTTGGTTATCGTTTAGGTATTGACCTACCAGGTGAGAAACGGGGGTTGATACCAAATGCTGAATTTTACGACAAGGCTTATAAAGGTTCATGGAATGGACTGACAATCATATCTATTGCTATTGGGCAAGGCGAAGTTAATGCTACTCCACTACAGATAGCTAACTTAGGAGCAACTATTGCCAATCGTGGCTGGTTCATCACTCCTCATGTGGTGAAGAAGATACAGGGAGAGTCACTTGACACTCTCTATACCCGAAAGCGCCATACAATGGCCAGCCGCGAAGCCTACGATCATGTGGTAAAAGGTATGCGCGCCTCAGCCACTGGCGGCACCTGTCATGAACTGGCCCGTTACGATTTCATGGCTTGTGGCAAGACAGGTACTGCCCAAAACCGAGGTCACGATCACTCTGTCTTTATGGGCTTTGCCCCTATGGATAATCCCAAGATAGCTGTCGCTGTCTATGTCGAAAATGGTGGATGGGGAGCCACTTATGGTGTGCCTATTGGAGGACTGATAATGGAAAAATATATTCACGGTAAACTCTCAGAAGCCTCTGAATACAAGGCCACCGAATTGCAGAACAGACATATCGCCTATGGTACGACAAGCAGATAAAACACGGCAGCAAAGCGTATTGCGTAGCATTGACTGGTGGACAATAGCCATTTATGTCGGCCTGCTTATTTTCGGTTGGATTAGCGTCTGTGGTGCCAGTTACTCGTATGGAGAAACTGATATTTTTAGTTTATCCACACGTTCTGGTATGCAAATCGTATGGATAGGTACCAGCATTATGCTGGGTTTTGTCATACTCATGCTCGACGATCGTTTCTACAATACCTTTGCTTATATTATCTATGCGTTGCTTTTATTGTTACTATTTGCCACCATATTTAATCCGCACACTATCAAGGGGTCTCGTTCTTGGCTTGTCTTAGGCCCCTTACGCCTACAACCCGCCGAATTTGCTAAATTTGCAACGGCACTAGCCTTATCAAAACTAATATCTACATACGGCTATAACATCCAACAATGGCGACACTTTGCAGGAGCACTACTGCTAATCCTAATGCCTATGATGTGCATTGTTTTGCAGCGAGAAACAGGTTCTGCTTTGGTCTATTTGGCATTCTTCCTCATGTTCTATCGCGAAGGTATGCCTGGCAGCATCCTTTTTACAGGTGTTGCTATGGTAGTTTACTTTGTTGTGGGTGTGCGTTATGCAGAGGTGTTTTTGGCTTCGTCGCCGACTTCTGTAGGTAAGTTTGTCGTACTGCTACTCATTCAGATATTTTCCATTAGCATGGTATGGGTATATTGCAATCGACGCTTGGCATGGCGACTATTGTTTTATTCATTGGTTGCCACCCTGTTGTCACTCACTTTACTTTATATACCTATAGATATTTCCTATATTCACTTGGCATTTATCGCCATATTGATAGGGTTTCTTATTTGGGAGGGTTTAAGCAATCGCATAGGAAGGAATTATTTCTTTATAGCTCTTTTCACCTTAGCCTCTACCTTGTTTATATATGGAACAGACTATATTATGACAGATGTCATGGAGCCCCACCAGCGCTCTCGCATCAATGTGTTGTTAGGTTTGGACGAAGACCTGCGCGGTGCAGGCTATAACGTTCACCAATCAGAAATCGCCATAGGTTCTGGAGGTTTGGAAGGCAAAGGATTTCTTAACGGTACACAAACAAAACTGAAGTTTGTACCCGAGCAAGATACCGATTTCATCTTCTGCACTGTTGGTGAGGAGGAAGGTTTTATCGGCTCTGCCAGCGTATTGCTATTGTTCTTAGCACTTATATGGCGACTGATTTGGCTTTCCGAGCGACAACCATTCCGTTTCGGCCGCGTTTATGGTTATTGTGTCTTAAGCATTTTCCTTTTCCATGTATTTATCAATGTAGGTATGGTACTGGGGCTGACACCTGTTATTGGCATTCCCCTTCCCTTCTTCAGTTATGGCGGGTCATCGTTATGGGGATTCACTATTTTGTTGTTTATCTTCCTCCGTTTAGATGCCAGCCGCAATCTGACAAGTAAATAACAGAAGGAGGGATAAAAATAAAGAAATAAGAATATGCAAAAAACAAATGGAACTATAGCTGACTACGAGATTATGGCACCTGTTGGTAGCTATGATTCGTTGGCAGCAGCCCTAAAAGCAGGTGCTGGCTCAGTCTACTTTGGTGTAGAGCAGTTGAACATGCGTGCTCATTCTGCCAACCATTTCACACTGGACGATTTGCACAATATTACCGCTCAATGCCGTGAGCATCAAGTGAAGAGTTATCTCACGGTGAATACAGTTATCTATGGTGAGGACATCCCACTAATGCACCAAATTATAGATGCTGCCTGCGACGCTAACATCACTGCCATCATAGCTTCCGACGTAGCTGTCATGCAATACTGCCGTCAGATAGGAGTTGAGGTTCATCTCTCTACCCAGCTGAACATCTCCAACATTGAGGCTCTAAAATTTTATGCCCAATTTGCAGATGTTGTCGTGTTGGCTCGTGAACTGACGCTCAACCAAGTGGCCGATATATATCGTCAAATAGAAGAACAGCACATCTGTGGCCCCTCTGGTCAATTAGTACGTATTGAGATGTTCTGTCATGGAGCTCTCTGCATGGCAATTAGCGGTAAATGTTATATGAGCCTTGATAATACAAGTCGTTCAGCCAATCGCGGTGCTTGTATGCAACTATGCCGACGTTCTTATATCGTTACCGACCGCGAGACAGGTACCGAATTAGAGATAGATAACAAGTATATCATGTCACCCAAAGACCTAAAGACCATTCGTTTTATTGACCGCATGATGCAGGCTGGCGTTCGTGTCTTTAAGATTGAGGGGCGGGCTCGTGGACCGGAATACGTGCTTACTGTTGTCCAATGCTATCGTGAAGCTATCCAGAGCGTACTTAACGGGAGTTTCACTGAAGCAAAAAAAGACGAATGGGATCGCCAGTTAGCCACAGTTTTCAATCGTGGATTTTGGGATGGTTACTATCAAGGGCAGCTTTTAGGAGAGTGGAACACCCACTACGGCTCCTGTGCTACCGAGCGTAAGCAATACATCGGCAAGGGTGTGAAATATTTCTCTCGACTCGGTGTTGCAGAGTTTACCGTTGAGGCCGATACTTTCTCTGTGGGCGATAAGATGCTCATCACGGGACCGACTACGGGGGCTCTTTACGTTACCGTTGACGAGATTCACGACGACACCTCGTCTATTCAAACAGCTCAACAAGGTACACGCGTCAGCATTAAGGTTCCCGAAAAAGTGCGCCCCAGCGATAAGCTTTTTAAGATAATCACTGGATAAGAAGACTGGGAAAGAAATATGAAAGAGAAACTGACAATAGTAAAAGTAGGCGGTGCCGTCGTTGAGGACGAAGAACAACTGACACAGTTACTTAAAAACTTTACCGCCATTGAAGGGCGAAAAGTTTTGGTGCATGGCGGTGGACGTAAGGCGACGAAAATGGCCGAACGACTGGGCATTAACACACAGATGGTCAATGGACGGCGCATAACAGATAGTGCAACATTAGAGGTAGTAACAATGGTCTATGGAGGTCTGGTGAATAAAAATCTCGTAGCTCGCCTACAAGCTATTGGTATCAATGCTATAGGATTGACTGGAGCCGATGCTGACGTTATCCGCTCACATCAGCGACCGCCCATTCTGGTAGACGGACAAACCATAGACTACGGATTTGTAGGCGATGTTGATGCTGTGTCTTGCAAAACACTTTCACATCTGATAGAGGCAGGTATTACACCCGTGATGGCTCCACTGACACACGACGGCAAAGGACACATCCTAAATACTAATGCTGACACCATCGCTTCGGAAACGGCTAAAGCTATGGCCCATGACTACGACGTGACGCTCATATTTTCATTCGAGAAAAAAGGCGTACTTAGCAATCCTGCCGATGACAATTCCGTAATACCCGTTATCACACGCACTTCATTTAGCGATTATAAAGCCAATGGTATCATTTCTGGTGGCATGCTACCTAAAATAGAAAATGCGCTAAGTGCCGTTGAGACTGGCGTCAGTCGAGTCATCATCACGCAGGCAACAGCTATTGACGGACAACATGGTACTGTTATCCGTTAACATGAATAGACGGACAAAGCATCTCAACTAGAACCATGAAGATTATTAGTTTCCAGAACGATGTGCTGCCGCTAAAGAATATACTCTTTCGGCTGGCACTCCGCATCACTAATAACCATGCGGAGGCAGAGGATGTCGTACAGGAAACAATGATACGTGTATGGAGTCGACGCACAGAATGGCAACAGATAACATCAATGGAGGCTTTCTGCCTAACTATCTGTCGGAATATAGCGCTGGACAAGCAGCGACGTATGGATAACCAAGTTCAGACGTTAGAAGATAGCAACGACCCCGCTGACCACAGTCATTCCTCCAATCCAGAAGAACAAGTAGTGCAGAGAGACAGGGTTCAATTGGTTCACCAACTCATTAGCCGCCTACCCGAGAAACAACGTAGCTGTATGCAACTGCGCGACATCGAAGGCAAAAGCTATCGGGACATTGCTGGCATTTTAGGCATTACGGAGCAACAGGTGAAGGTCAGCATCTTTCGTGGTCGCCAAACTATCAAGGAACAGTTTCAAAGAGCAGATAATTCATAATACTAAATAAAAAGTTCCTTTTATCTGTAACTTTTCAAAAGATCAAACGTCTTATTATATAGAGAACGGCAAATAACAAGCTATGGACTACAAGTACATCGAACAACTGCTGGAGCAGTATTTCAATGCTGAGACGACCTTAGAGGAAGAAGACATTTTAAGAAGTTTCTTCCGTCAGGCTGATATTCCAGCAGAGATGCAACAGTGGAAAGCACTGTTTACTACCCAGGAAGAAACGCTGGGCGAGGATTTCGATGTTCGTATTCTTTCTATGATAGAACAGGAGAATAATAGAGAGTCGGCCGCTACAACCATTGTAAAGGCTCGTAGGGTGACGCTAAGACACCGTTTGATGCCGTTGTTCAAGGCTGCTGCTGTGGTCGCTATCATTCTGACATTAGGAGGAGCCATGCAGGCACCTTTCGACAACTCATGGAATACGCTGGATGACTATGCCAACTATCAACAAGAACTTGACAGCGTATCGACCACCAGTCCCATACAGGCTGAGAATATCAGCGACATTGCCACAGACAGCACTCGGGTGCTGATGTCACCCCAACCGAAGAATTAAGAAAACATCTATGCTTTCTCTATATAATAATCATGTTAATTAAAACACCCTTGAGGCTGTGAAGTCTCGCTTTCACAGAGCAAAAGCTCTACCGACCTACGGGTCAACATTCTCTCAAATTTTTATAACATACTAACTGGAGTGCGGGCTGCTTTCTGACAAATACCCAGAGGCAGCCCGTTTTAATTCATAAGGTGCTCTTCTCACTTGAAAAAGCCAAAACCTTTGGTTATTTACGCACTTATTTGTACCTTTGCAGGCGCAATGAAGACATTTGAAGAATTAGGCGTATGCGAGGAGATTCGCCGCGCCATTGAAGAGATGGGATTTGTACAGCCCATGCCTGTACAGGA
>JAFLSF010000056.1 GCA_022511045.1 Prevotella sp. | reverse complement strand
TGATATACAAAGTGTATACTCCTGGTATACAACTTGTATACACGGCGTATACAAACAGCGAGCCTTACCCTTACCAATGACGAGCCATATAAATGTGGGGCGCGAAGCCTATTCCCATCCGTAGCGAGGTGGCACTGCGTTTTCTACCAATCAAAAAGTCTATTACAAGTAGGAATAAACATCAAAAGCGGAAGCGGACGACAAGGGGTAGATGGTCGCTGAATCCGCGCTGATAGCGATAGCCGTTATAGGTACGGAAGGGCTTGACTCCTCCGTACTTTGTGTCTTCTTCCAACAAGAAAGGGGTGTCGTTGATGTAGGTTTGCTCGACATTATCAAGCAGCATTGGACTGACAAACACATGGTCAATACTCTGCCAACGTCCCTGATAACGATAGGTTCCCCGAGCACCATGCGAACCCTGAGTTTCTGCTGTGATATTACGCAATCCAAACGACTCCAAGAAACGGAGGGCAGGACTATCGGCATAGTCATTGAAATCGCCGGCAATAATCACCTTGGCATCAGCAGGTAATTGGCTTATAGCCTCCACCAAACGATTAGCTACAAGTAGTCTATGGGGGCGTGTCTGCCTCTCTCCGCCATAACGGCTGGGAGCATGAACCACAAAAATGTGTAGCGTGTCGCCGCTTAAAGTCTCTCCTTGCACATAAAGAATATCCCGCGTAGGACGCATATCCTTCAACGGGGTAATTCCTAAATAGTCAAAACAGATAGAACGGAAAGTAAAGGGCTGATAGAGCAAGGCTACGTCAATACCTCGGACATCGGGGGATTGGGTCATCAAATATTCGTAACCAGCATTCCGCAGAAGTGAACGTCGTGTCAAGGCATGCAACACACTGTCGTTCTCTACCTCTACCAAAGCCACGAGGTCAGGCACTCTTTCCTTTTGGCACGATAAGATTTCCTGCCCTATATGGTTTAGTTTCCGCCAATATCGGTCAGGAGTCCAGCGCCGTGCACCCTCGGGCAACCATTCCGTATCTTGCTTCAGCGAGTCATGACGACTATCGAACAGGTTCTCGCAATTCAGTTCGACCAGCGTGAACTGCGCCTTTACAGACCCAACAGACAAAAAGAAAATGACAAATGGCAAACTTAACAGCCGCCTCCATTGCAGGGGAGTTGTGCGCTGCATCAGTTTGCCATTTGTCATTGAGTAGCCGTTACTGAGGTCGCAAGGCTACTATTTTGTAACTCTCTCCAGCCACTTCACCATACCGAACATAACGCCCATCGAAATGAGACACACGATGAGGAATACCGTCCAGCACTGCCAAATGGGCCATTTGTTATACATCAGCGGGCCAATCCAGAGCAGCAAGTTGCCAACAGCCGTAGCACCTAACCACAAACCTTGACAGAGTCCCTGCAAGTGTTTGGGAGCCACCTTTGAAACAAACGACAAGCCCAATGGTGAGATGAATAACTCGGCAACGGTCAAGAAGAAATAGACAACGATAAGCACCCAAGGGCCAGCCTTTAATCCAATCTTGGCACTCTCGCCCAAAGCCTTGAACTCCTCAGCAGACGGATAGCCTTGTATCATGGAGTAAACGGCTAAGAACAAGTAGGCAATACCCGCAATACCCATACCATAAGCAATCTTGCGTGGCGTAGAAATCTCGCGACCCGCACGGGTAAGCGAGCTGAATATCCACATGATGACTGGGGTCAATACAATGACAAAGAATGGGTTAACAGCCTGCCATATCTCTGGAGCGATGGTGTCAGTCACTACAAAGTCACGTGCAAAGTACGATAGAGACATGCCATTCTGGTGGAACGAGAACCAGAAGAATACGGCAATGCCCAACACGGCAAACAAAGCAAACATACGTTGCTTAATTTCCTTAGCCATCAATCGTTTCTCCTGCTCTGTATACTCTACCACTTGAGCCGCCTCTTTCTTACCTGGTGTAGGGAACATGCTACGGGAGAAGATGAAGATAAGCAGCGAAATGAGCATAGCCACCACAGAAGCAATAAACGAGTAGTGGATGCCTGTATTAAATATATCAAGGTAGTGAGAGCAGAAAGCCCCTAAATCGGCTGTTGAGCCACCTACCTTTTCCACCAACTCAGTCAGGTTTGCCATAGCATCGGCAGACATAGATGCACCCTCGTTGATGTACTTATGGCAGAGGGCAGGCAGCGACGCATCGTAAGTCAGTTCATTGACCTTTAGCCACCAAGAGCGGAGTAATGGTGCAACAAAAGGAGCAATAAGACCACCGACGTTGATGAATACATAGAAAATCTGGAAGCCAGAGTCGCGCTGACCTTTGGCTATACGCAGTGCCTCCTCGCCTTTCTTAGCCGCCTCAGCCTCGAAATTATCATACATCTGCCCCACAATAGCCTGTAGATTACCCTTGAAAAGACCATTTCCGAAGGCTATAAGGAATAGTGCTACACAAGTCATGGGCAAAAGCCACGAGATATTTCCTGCCGTTGCCAGTATGGGTACAGAAAGGATAACATAACCTGTAGCCATGATGATAAGGCCTGTCATAATGGTACCTTTATAGTTCTGAGTGCGGTCTGCTATGATACCGCCCACCAGACTCAGCACGTAAATGCCCGCATAGAAGCAGGAATAGATGACACCACTGGTCTCGTCGGAAAGACCAAACTTGGAACAAAGGAACAAGACGAGCACGGCATTCATAATATAATAGCCAAAACGCTCGCCCATGTTACTCAGAGCAGCCTGTAAGAGGCCTTTGGGATGATTCTTGAACATAACTTTTTCGTTATTGATTATTTATATACTTGCATTTTATTACCAAGTTGCAAAGTTACATAATAATTATGAATTATAGATTACCTATTAGTAATTATTTTGCAACTCGGTTGCAGAAAACACACATTACTTGCCGTTTACAACCAGATTGCAAGCATTATTCCGTACCTTTGCAACCAGATTAAACACTTCAAAAATATGACACACGAACATCATCACTCCGATGAACACAGCCATGAGGAGGAATCACAAGGCAAGAAATTGAAGATTATCATCCTCACCGCCATCCTGCTCATTGCAGCTATTGCCGTTGAACATTTCGCAGAATTAACAACATGGCAATTGCTATTGGTCTACCTTGTTCCCTATCTACTCATAGGTCACGACACCCTTCATGAAGCCGTCGAGGGGCTTGTTCATGGAGATGCTTTTAACGAAGATGTCCTTATGTCAATTGCCACGCTTGGTGCGCTGGCTATCGGTTTTCTTCCTGGTGCCGACACAGAATTTCCCGAAGCAGTCTTTGTCATGCTGTTCTTTCAAGTTGGCGAACTTTTCGAAGGTTATGCAGAGGGCAAAAGCCGGCAAAGCATCGCACAGTTGATGAATATCCGACCAGACTTTGCAAATATTGAGCAAGACGGTCAGATAGTGCAAGTGTCGCCCGAACAGGTGAAGATAAATGACATTATCATTATCCGACCTGGAGAAAAAGTACCGTTGGATGGGGTGGTAGTAGACGGAACATCCGCGCTGGACACTGTAGCACTTACGGGTGAGAGTGTGCCACGCGATATACAAGTCGATGACGAGGTTATCTCTGGATGTATCAATTTGTCGGGCGTCATACGGGTGCGCACTACCAAGACTTTTAAGGAAAGTACTGTTTCAAAGATTATTGAACTGGTAGAACATGCCAGTGAGCACAAGTCAAAGAACGAGACATTTATTACTCGTTTTGCACATATCTATACTCCTATCGTAGTATTTGCGGCTATTGCAATAGCTGTTGTTCCCCCATTGTTGTCAGGTTCATTCGCGGCGATGTTCCCAACGTGGCTTTATCGTGCGCTAATGTTCCTCGTGGTGTCATGCCCCTGTGCATTGGTTCTTTCCGTACCCCTTACGTTCTTCGGTGGTATTGGAGGTGCTTCGCGCAAAGGAATCCTCATTAAGGGTGCCAATTACATTGACCTTCTGGCCGATACTTCAACTGTTGTTTTCGACAAGACAGGAACTTTGACGCATGGGCAGTTCGCCGTAACCGCCGTACATCCAGACCTTTACGATGAGCATTACTTATTGCATCTTGCGGCTCATGTTGAGCACTTCTCTACTCATCCTATTGGTGCAGCACTTCGCAACGCCTTTCCCGAAGAAGCAACTGACGGATGTAGCATCAGCGATGTAGAGGAAATTGCAGGACATGGCATACAAGCTCGCGTTGGTAACGAATGGGTTTGTGTGGGTAACTCTAAGATGATGGAGCATGTAGGCGTAAAGTGGCGCGATTGCCACCACGCAGGCACCATCATTCATATAGCCATTAACAACCAGTATGCAGGACATATCATCATCAATGACAAGATAAAAGAAGATAGCGCAAAGAGTATTCAACTATTGCGCCAACAAGGGGTCAGCAGGATTGTTATGCTCACTGGAGACAAGCAAGAGGTTGCCGAGCATGTGGCAAAACAAATCGGTATTGACGAATACCATGCGGAACTATTGCCTACAGACAAAGTCAGCAAGGTAAGACAAATGCTTCAAACTACCAATGGCGCACTGGCATTTGTGGGCGATGGTATCAATGATGCACCCGTGTTAGCTTGTGCTGATATTGGCATTGCTATGGGTGGACTGGGCTCTGACGCCGCAATTGCGGCATCGGATGTTGTATTGATGGACGATTCACCGTCAAAAATCAGCACTGCAATCCGTATTGCACGCCGTACTATCGGCATTGCTCGTCAGAATGTGGGCTTCGCCATCGGAGTAAAAGTAGCGGTATTGGTTCTCGCTACAATGGGATTAAGTACCATGTGGATGGCCGTCTTTGCTGACGTAGGCGTGACCGTTCTTGCCGTACTCAATGCATCAAGAGCACTGCGGTGTTGAGTAGAAAGGTTACAGCTATCAATGTCACTTAATATTATCATTCTTTGTGCGAATGATGTCAAAAAGATAAGTGGCTTTTACGACTATCTGTCCAAAATTAGAACGCCCGAAATAGTCACTCTTGCTGTTGTTGTAAAAATCGCCCAAACCATAATAATAGCGTCCCTCCAACATAAAGTGGCCAATCTTGGGCATGGACAATTCTATACCCGCACCTGCCACAATACCATAGTCGAACTTTCGCTGCACGGCCATACTGTTTTGAGCGACGATGCTTGATGAGCGTTCTGTCTGTGTGGGAGCACCTTCTACGAGGTTTGTCTTAGTTGACTCCCCCAAACATACACCTATCTGCGGGCCTAAGTGAATAAAGCCCTGCAATCCGCGCCGCTCCCGCCCCCACCCCATTCGGGCAAGGAACGGAATTTGCAGATAAGTCATCCGACGTTCATAATATAGTGGATTACTTTGGCCTGTGTCGCCAACATAATATACCTTATTATTATCTATGTCAAGAATATTCTCTTTCCATCCCGTCTGGGCAATATTTACCTCAGCCAAGATAGAACAGATACTTTTAAAATACTTCTCGCAGGTATAACGTACTGTAAACCCTGCTATCATACCTCCCAAGCGACCTTGTGGCACCTCGGGTACAAACCCTACGTTACTCGAAACATAACCAGCACTGGCACCAACAGCTAAATCGGTGCGATACTCACCGATTTGCGCCATGACGACAGTCGGCAGTAGCATCAAGAGAAACAGAAGATGTCGCATACTTTACCAGAAATTGACAGGTTCTATACGGTTATCTAATGTATAGTGAACAAAAAGAATTGCCTTGTTTTGCAAGAAGCCATTCCCCATACGTTCAAAGTGCAATGGCGTTTGTAATGGCGTATACCCTACCATGCCCGTACCTCCTGTAAAATGATTACCATACATGTGCAATCCCTTAATCATGAAGAAAGCATGGTCGAAACCTGCTGCGGCGAAACGCTGCGGATAGTTCTGCATGTCTTGGTGAAAGTTCCAGCGATACTTCTTCTTGAAATGCTCAACACGATAGGACAGGGGACTCATATAATAAGTAGAGGGGATGTATGTGTCAAACTTGTACAGATTGTCCAAATATTGACGGGTATACTGTAACCATTCGGGGTAGCCGAACATGGAAATCTGGAGGCCAGAAACCTTCATCACCAGCCCATTCAGTTTGGCAAATGCCACGCCCAAGTCTTGCGAACGGCTCGTATTCAGCACGACTATATTCCGTTTAGCCGTTGAAAAGCACTTTTTAAAGGCCTCCTCGCCAGTCTTGAGATTGGTGATAGAGTAGTCTACGCCGTCTTGGTCTAACTTTCTCCGCAATGTTGTGACAAAGCCTCCCTTAGTGCTCGTTGAGTCATTACAGTCAATGATGATAGGATGGCAATCTTTAAAACGCTGACAAAAGCGATAGACATAAGAATTATTTAAAGTATAACCATTCTGGTATACTTGAAATATATAAGGATTGTTCTGAATATCAGTCGAACTGATACTAAACGGGATAAGCAGTCTGATATTATGTTTCTGCACAAAATCGCTCAATGCCTTAACCTGCTTGCTATACAAAGGGCCTATAATTAAATCGCGGTCAGCAGCATGCGGGTCACGCAATATTTTTTGCACGTCGGTCTCCTCTGCCACATTCCATGCACGAATATCCGTCGAAATGCCATTTACTTTCAAACTGTCACAAGCCATCAGTATACCACGATAGTACTCCATCATACGCTTGCCATCGCCATTATGGTCGTGTAAAGGTAGCATGATGCCTATACGCACCTCGCGATGACGCACATCACTACCCACTTGTCCTGCCATAACCTCTATGGTTAGGCAGAGGGTTGCAAGTAACCAAAAATATCTTAATATTCGTACCATAATCGTCAAATTTTCTATTTTGCGCTACAAAATTACAAAAAAAGATGCGGAAGTTCTACCTTTTTTCGCTAATTTTGCACAAATATTCACTCATGAACATGAAAAGAATCAAGATATTTACCCTTATAGTAGCCTGTATGTTGGCCACCAGTGTCTATGCAGATATTGAACTAAAAGCAGTATATATAGATAAAAACGGTAGTGAAGTGATAACTACATCCGATTTCACGGCCGAAGCACCCCTTAGAGTCCGTTTCCAGTCTAATCCTGCTGGCTTGGATGCAGCAGCACAGATAGAATGGCACATCCGCAACACATCAACTGGCACCAGTATCACCCGATACGCCCAAGACATCGAATATGAGTTTGTTGAGGCAGGCTTGAACGAGGTAAAACTGCAAGTACGCGAGGACGACATCATCATTGAAGAAGCAAGTATGCGCATTACTATTAGCGAGAGCCATCTGGAAATGCCCAATGCTTTCTCACCCAATGGCGACGGCATCAATGACATCTATCGCGCCAAGTCGAACTATAAAAGCATTGTAGAGTTCCATGCATATATATTTAATAGGTATGGTCAGAAGATTTATGACTGGGAAGATATTACAGGAGGCTGGGACGGCACTTATCACGGTCACCCTGTAAAGGACGGTGTCTACTACGTCTATGTTAAAGCTCGTGGAGCCGACGGTATAGAATACAATATCCGTCGCGACGTTAATATCTTGCGTAGTTTCAACGAGTTGGAAACCACCAATCCTTAATCTCCCCTTACCTTCATGGAAAAGATAGAAGTCTTCGGTGCCCGAGTACATAACTTGAAGAATATTGACGTAGAGATTCCACGCCATTCACTAACTGTCATTACGGGTCTGAGCGGTAGTGGCAAGTCATCGCTGGCTTTTGACACTATCTTTGCCGAAGGGCAGCGCCGCTATATTGAAACGTTTTCTGCCTACGCCCGCAACTTTTTGGGAGGTATGGAGCGTCCGGACGTAGACAAGATAACAGGTCTTTCGCCTGTTATCAGCATTGAGCAAAAGACTACCAACAAGAACCCTCGTTCCACCGTAGGCACTACGACAGAGGTCTATGACTACCTACGATTACTTTTTGCACGTGCAGGCAAAGCATATAGTTACATGACGGGTGAACCGATGGTGAAGTATACAGAGGAGAAGGTTGTCGACATGATTATGCACGATTATGCTGGCCGTAAGATTCTTATCTTGGCTCCTGTAGTGCGCGGTCGCAAGGGTCACTATCGTGAACTATTTGAGAGTATGCGGCGTAAAGGTTATCTGCATATTCGCATTGACGGCGAGGTGCAAGAAATGAAGCAAGGCATGAAGGTAGACCGTTACAAGACTCACGATATAGAAGTGGTAATTGACCGTATGCAGGTAAAGAGCTCCCAACAGGCTCCAGATATTCCAGACGACCGTCTCAAAAAGAGCGTCAACATTGCCATGAAGCAGGGCGAAGGACTTATCATGATTATGGACCACGAGACAGGCAAGGTCAAATTCTTCTCCAAACGATTGATGTGTCCCACGACGGGTATTTCATACAGCGACCCTGCCCCGAATACATTCTCTTTCAATTCGCCGCAGGGAGCATGCCCTCACTGCAAGGGATTGGGTTATATCAATGAGATAGACCTCACCAAAGTCATTCCCAATCGCAAACAGAGCATTTACGAGGGAGCCATTGTCCCTTTGGGAAAGTACAAAAACCAGATGATATTCTGGCAAATAGATGCTATTCTGCACAAGTATGACTGTGACTTAAAGACCCGTATAGACGATATTCCCGAGGAGGCACTTAACGAAATTCTTTATGGCTCGCTGGAGAGTGTACGTATCAGCAAGGAACTGGTACACACGTCCAGCGACTATTTCGTCGACTTCGACGGCGTAGTGAAATATTTGCGCTCCGTTATGGACAACGACGACTCTGCAGGAGGACAGAAATGGGCCGACCAATTCTTAGCGGAGTGTCAATGCCCGGAATGTAAAGGCCAGCGCCTCAACAAAGAGGCTTTATCGTACAAAATATGGGACAAGAACATCTCAGAACTGGCTAACATGGACCTCTCTGAACTGCGTCAGTGGCTTGACGATTTAGAGACAAGCGGAGACAAAGAGCAGAAAGAGGAACATCTCGACTCCCAGCAACGGCAAATTGCCACTGAGATTCTAAAGGAGATACGCACGCGTTTGGACTTTCTGTTGGAAGTAGGGCTGGATTATCTGGCTCTTAACCGCCAGTCGGCCAGCCTCTCAGGTGGTGAGAGCCAGCGCATCCGACTAGCCACACAGATAGGCTCCCAGTTAGTCAATGTGCTGTATATTCTTGACGAGCCCTCTATAGGATTACATCAGCGTGACAACGACCGACTTATTAAATCGCTCAAAGAATTGCGTGATTTGGGAAATACCGTAATTGTTGTGGAGCACGACCGCGACATGATGCTCAATGCCGACTATCTTGTAGACATTGGTCCCAAAGCTGGCCGCAGGGGTGGTGAGGTGGTGTTCCAAGGCACTCTAAACGACCTTCAAGACAAAAAGGAATCTCAAGACATGACCCTCACGGCTCAATATCTCTTTGGCCAACGCAAGATAGCGTTACCAGAAAAGCGACGTGAAGGAAACGGCCACAGTCTTGTGTTAAAAGGATGCCAGGGAAACAATTTAAAGAATATTACGGTAGAGTTTCCTTTGGGCAAACTTATCGTTGTCACAGGAGTTTCCGGCTCTGGCAAATCGACGCTCATCAATGAGACACTGTTCCCTATTCTCTCTAAACACTTCTACCGCTCTCTCCGTCAGCCCATGCCCTACAACAGCATTGAGGGTTTGGAATATATTGACAAGGTGGTAAATGTCGACCAGACACCTATCGGTCGTACCCCACGTTCTAATCCTGCCACCTACACAGGAGTCTTTAGCGATATTCGCTCACTATTTGTGGGACTGCCCGAGGCACAAATTCGCGGCTACAAACCCGGGCGCTTTTCATTCAATGTCAAGGGAGGCCGTTGCGAGACGTGCGGTGGAAACGGTTACAAGACCATCGAGATGAATTTCCTGCCCAACATACAGGTGCCTTGCGAAACATGTCACGGCAAACGCTATAACCGCGAGACGCTGGAGGTACGTTTCAAGGGCAAGTCGATTGCTGACGTGCTGGATATGACCATCAACCAAGCCTGCGAATTCTTTGAGAACGTTCCGAATATTCTCCAGAAGATTAAGACCATTCAAGACGTAGGCCTCGGATATATCAAGTTAGGACAGCCCTCTACCACCCTCTCAGGCGGCGAAAGCCAACGTGTGAAGTTAGCTACTGAATTATCGAAACGTGACACGGGCAAGACGCTCTATATCCTCGACGAACCTACAACAGGGTTGCACTTTGAGGACATCCGTATTTTGATGGACGTATTGCAAAAGTTGGTAGACCGAGGCAATACCGTTATAATCATCGAGCATAATCTTGATGTTATTAAGTTGGCCGACCATATCATCGACATGGGACCAGAGGGGGGACGCAATGGCGGTACGGTACTCTCCACAGGTACGCCCGAGCAGGTAGCTCGAAGCCGCAAGGGTTATACTCCAAAATTCCTAAAAGCCGAACTAAAACGTAGCTGACACTCCCTTTCCGTTACTGCTGCTCCTACATCCGCCTTATCTTTCGGCGTATTGGCTCTATCAAGGGTTGCAACAGCATGGAGCAGCCTAACGATACTAATACCAGACAAAGGAAAATAAACAAAGGATAGCACAATTCGTAAATCAGCGAGCCAAAGATGAAGTAATAGAAATGGTGGATAAGCCACATATTGGTAGAGTGATAGCCTAAGAACTCCAGCGCACCATGTACCCAACGCGGCCAATGGATAGCCAGCAACAAAGGAATGAGTAACAGAATAAACGGCACATTCAGCAGACTGCTTGCGCCTAACATCATTTTCACCACACACAATACCACTAGCCACAGCACCAGTTCCCATTGTGGGCGAGACTTCAGTCGGTTCCAAAGACTATTGGCCCATTGATACTTCACCGCCACGACACCCATGCCAAAGAGGAACAGCATAGACAAAAAGTTCAGTAGCGTCATTACCCCAGGCACAGGCCAAATAGCCGTTATCGTCTTTTCACTCTTCAGCACGTATATCACTATGCTTATTACGGCCAGACCTCCGAGCCACAGCACATTCAACCGTTTGCTACTTTCCATAATACTTCTGATAATCAACTGGGCGGAAAGTGTTAGGAGCACATAAGGCAACAAGAACCACCACGCTCCATTATAGCTATAGCAGATGGCCATTGCATTGAGGAGCAGTGTCAACCCATCTCCAGGATAACGGGCAGGATTCAGCAAACAACCGATAGGGACAAAAATGAGAAATACCACCCAGAAGTTCACCATCAGCGCCAGTGCCCTACGTCCACCATACAACTTGTGTCCAGCCGTTGTCTGATAGGTTGCTGCAAGACCATAGCCACCTAAGAAAATATAAATAGGCACACAAGCCGACGCCAATCTCGTCAGCGAATAAGCTAAAGGCTGCCCATTAACATACGTCAGCAGATAACAGCACTGGCGCACCGTCTCCTCATTAGAAAACAGGTGTAGCCATAGCATCATCAGAATGGCTAATCCTTTCAACTGTCGTGTGTCGCTCCTTGTCATTACAGCATCGGTATAAATTCCCGCAAAGCCACTTATAATCATTAAATTAGTGGATAACCACAATAGCAGTTACCCACTAACTTCCAAAACCGCGCATACGCCTTACTTGTTCTTTGCAACGTAGCTGTCAGCCTTCTCTTTCATCTTCGCAGCGCGCTTCTCGCTGTCTGGATGAGAAGAGAACATTTTCTGAATAGTAGAAGCCTTTGCGCCCTTCGACAATTCCACCAACTTGTTGAGGCCGTTGGCCATACCATAAGGGCTGAAGCCGTGCTTCACCGCAAACTCAAAGCCATAGTCGTCGGCAGCATATTCCTGCTTCTGCGAGAACTTGGCATCCATGAAAGCCGTTGCCAACTCACCGAGTTGCGACTCAGACAACTTGGCAGCCACGCCACCTGCAGCACCTGCCGCATTGCGTGCAGCCGAAGCCAGATAGGCATTCTTCATAGCGTCCCTTACGTCGTGGTGTACAACGTGGCCGATTTCGTGGCCAATGATAGCCATCAGCTCATCGTCGTCCATAATGTCCATGAGCGAGGAGAACACACGGATAGAACCATCGCCACAAGCAAAAGCATTGATGTCAATAACATAGTAGACTTTGAAGTTCAATGGCAGCCCATCCACTTCGGTAATACCCGCCGTCAAGCGCTTGAGCCTTGCATCGTACTCCCCAGTGTCAATAGGGTTATGAGCGTCCATCCATTCCACCGACTCACGGCTCATACGAGCAATGTCCGCATCAGAAAGCGTAACGGCAGTAGCCACGTCGCTGGCAGCCTTGACAGCCTTTGCCGCATTCAGTTTCCCAAGTTTCAGCTGGGCATGCGTAGCAGTTACTCCACAAATCATCATGCCAATCAATAAAAGAATCTGTTTCTTTAACATAGCTTTTAATATTTAAATCGTATAAGTTTCTTTGCGGCGGCAAAGGTAATCAATTTTTTCCGTTTATCGCAATCTCTGTATCATAAAATTCACTCCGTCCCTACATAAAGTATAGGCCTCGTTCTATGACGAGACCTATACTCAATTATGCTCACTTAATCATGACTTTGCTTGTCGTCCCGTCACTCATCTTCACGATGTTCAGTCCGCGCTGCGGCTGGCTGAGTTGCTTGCCGCCGAGG
>JAFLSF010000055.1 GCA_022511045.1 Prevotella sp. | reverse complement strand
AGGGCACACTCATTTTCCGACTTCAAAAAACTGTATTCTGTATCCACTTTTGAAGCATGAAAAGACAAGAGAGAGATTGCTGGGTGAATTAAAATATTTACGTAAAAGTTGCAGGATAGCCAAACTTTTCGTACTTTTGCATTTCAGAAAGATTGGTGAGATGGAAATTATAACAGAAAATAAAATCAGTCCCATAGAGGTGACCTTCAAAAACAGTATGTCGATGCCTTTCCAGCGGTGGTATTCATACATAGAAGGTTACTCCGTGACTTTTGTCCAAAAGCTCATATCGGATTTTTGCGATTGTCCATCGCTTATATATGAGCCCTTTGCGGGAACTGGTAGCACATTGTTTGCAGCCGATTCTATGGGGTGTGACACCATATTCTCGGAGGTAAACCCTTTATTGCGTTTTCTGATTAGTATCAAGCTTACAACGATGGGCATGGGACACAGCGAGCGTAAGATGTTGGCCGATCAGTTACGGGATATTTCAGAGTCGATAATTTCCCATTCGCTGGCGCTGTCGCCTTCTGACGAGTTGGCGAAGACTTATCATAATGTATTTGGCTCAAGCCAGTATTTTCCTGAGGCAGAGCTGGATTTGGTGCTTAGGTTGCGTACGTATATTCAACAAGTCCGCATTTATGACGGACTGTTGGCCGACTTAATCATGGTTGCTATCTTAGCCTGTTTATTGCCCATTTCCTACTTGAAGAAACAGGGTGACGTGCGTTTTAGGACGGAGCAGGAGCGAAGCAATATCCCTCGCACCGAGAATATCCTCCCCCAAAAACTCCAAGAAATAGCATCGGACTTGATGGCTTTTGAATATTTCACTTGCCAGTCCCACCAGCTGATTACTCCCAATGCAAAGAATATTGGCAAGGTGCAGAGCCAGAAAATATCAGACGTCATTACTAGTCCTCCATATTTAAATGGCACCAACTATTTTCGTAACACGAAGTTAGAGCTATGGTATTTAGGCTGTCTAAAAGACAAACAATCTCTGCGAGCCTATCGAAACGAGGCACTGACAAGCGGTATTAACGACGTGCTTCTCAAAGCTTCGGAGACACCTTACATCTACCATAGTCCGCTACTTGAAACGACTCTGAGTGAGTTGAAAGTACAGGCGTATGATTCCCGTATTCCCCAGATGGCCCGCTGCTATTTTAACGAGATGAGTGAGCTGTTTGGCGGTTTAAGAAAGCATTTGTGCGCTGACGCTAATTTGCTGATAGACATAGGTGACTCTATATTCTCTGGTGTCCACATCAAGACAGATGACATATTAGTTGAAGTCTTAGAGTCGCTGGGATATACTTTTAACGAAAAGATTTTACTAAGGCAAAGGCGCTCACGTTGTGGTGGACAACTGGCCCAAGTACTTTTGTCATTCAAACATAGGCAGTAGATGGGGTCAGTAATAGATAATATTGAAAAAGACTGGGCTCTATTCAAGACAGGACTCCCCCATAGACACCTACCCTATTCCAAGAAGAATTGGGGTAATGCTAACCATTCACTCTGTTCTTATCAAGGGAAACTAAAACCTGCTATTGCCCATCACCTTGTCCAGACTTTTGTCCCCGACAAAGGCACTCTATTTGACCCTTTTTGTGGAATCGGCACAATACCTTTTGAAGGAGCGTTAAGCGGCAGGCGTGCATACGGAATGGATATCAGCCCTCTGGCGTACTATGTCGCTTCTGCAAAGCTTCATCGGCACTTTCCTTCATTATGTACGGCTTATATAGAGAAAATAGGAAAATATATCTCCACACATCCTGTAAGCAAGGATTATGTCAGCCGCCATTCCTCGTTTGGCTATAATAAGACACTGGGCGAATATTTCCACCCAGAAACTTTCAAAGAGATATTAGCCGCACGATTGTTTTTCTCTTTGCAACCTCCCCGCGAACCTGAGGAAATGTTGGTAATGTCCTCGTTGCTACATATATTGCATGGCAATCGGCCATACGCACTCAGTCGAAAGTCACACCCCATTATCCCTTATGCTCCGACTGGCGACTTTGTGTATAAAAACTTAATAGAAAAACTCAGAGAGAAAGTTGACAGGGCATTGGCTCCAAATCTTTATCCTACCGAATTCGTTGAAGGGAAAGTTTTTTTACAAGACACTCTATTGTCTTGGCCAGAAGAAATCAGTCAAATAGACGCTATTATCACCTCACCTCCATTTTATGACAGTACCCGTTTTTATCTCGCCAACTGGATTCGTCTCTGGTTTACAGGCTGGGAGCATGAGGACTTCAAGCGTGAGCCTGCAAAGTATCTTGACGAGAAACAAAAAAACGGACTTGATATTTACACAAAAATATTCGAACAGGCAAAGAGTCGACTGAAGCCTGACGGTTGGCTAATACTGCACCTGGGAAAAAGTCGTAAATGCGACATGGGACAGGTTCTTCTTGGCTATGCAAAAAAATACTTCTCCCATATAGACTTATTTGACGAAAGTGTCGTTGATTGCTCAAAGTTTGGTATTCACGATATTGGTACAGTCACGTCTCACGAGTACCTCGTTATGAGGTAATGCCCAAAACCAACTTGTTTTTGTCTGTTAACAAGTTCTCCAAGCCATTTTCTATAATGACTTTCTTAAACTCAGCCAGTCGCCTGTTAATATCCGACACATTGCGTACTTGTGTCCATTTTTCCAATGCGGCATTTACGTCAATATTCGTATTGACAATAGGCTCTGGATTTGTCAGTAACTCCAGATTTGCTCCTGTTATTTTGGACAGTCTTACCAATTCTTCGGCATTATAGTATTGGCTGGGCCATTGCGCCTTTTTGTTTTCATTAGCTTCTCGTGACAACAGACAAGCATTGTCCTCCGTCAGCGGATAAAAGTATTTTGAGGGCAGGATATGGTCAATATGCCATTCCGAGGGTTTGTTAATGTCAAGCGGCACATTGGTTTTGAAACATTTACCTCCAAATCTTTCAAACAAAGCCTTGACATCCAACTTGCTATTCTGCGCAGTAAATAAATCGCCTATCCTCCTTCTGAGACTGCTTTCTCGCAATTGCTCAGATGTTCTTTTCCCATTCAGTACGGCATTGATGGCACCCTTACAGGCTCTACATTCCATCTGCTTTTCCAAAGTTCCCCAGCCCTTATGTCTGGCGAAAGCGCTACTGGGAAGTATTCGTCCACATACATTGCATTGTTTCCAGTAGGCTTTAGGATTTTCCGTAGCTATCATGAAAAAAGATTTCCAGAAATTCTGACACTGCGGAGCCTCTGCCGCCAGATATTCATCATCCCATGTATTCCCCCACTCTAATGGCAAGTCTGATGTTTTTGAATGAACATACCCACATTCTTTGCAAGCCCATTGGCAAGTATTGTAGGCATTTGTAGGCAAGAGCATTTCATAACCTACATTTACGATATTCTGAGTGTGGCACTTCACACACACGTAAGATACATATACGGTTTTTATGTCTAAGTTGGCTCGTCGCTCTATGCCAGTTCTGTTGATAACCTTACGTCTTGTCATAATAACTCCTTGATATTTACGTTTAAAGCCTGTGCTAACTTATAAATATTATAAAGCGTAATGTTGGTCTCTCCTCGCTCAACGGTTCCGATATAGGTACGATGCACGTCAGCCAGCTCTGCCAACTTCTCTTGTGAAATTCCTGCCTTCTCTCGGCACAATTGAACATTCTTGCCAAATATTTTCAGTATGGTCTCTTTATCTTTCATAACACTCTATTTACAGAGTGCAAAATTACACATCTTCCTGCTACATATCAACACTCTATTCATAGAGTAATTAAAAACAATGTTAACAATTACAAGTATCTTTCATAGATAGCTGCTGTTTTCTAAAATTCCCGATTTACTTCGCTTTACGCCAACAATCACGAATATAAAAATTATTTAAAATGGCGTATTTCTTTCCGTTTCTCAGACGAAATGCGTATTTTTGCATACTGAAAAGTTCAATTACTCAATATAACAATATAACAGAAAATGGAGAAAAGTGCATTGCAGAAAGCGAGAGCCGCTTATCAGCCCAAGTTGCCTAAGGCGCTTCAGGGTGCAGTGAAAGTGAAGGAAGGACAGCCGACTCAAAGCGTGGGCAACCAAGAGGAAATCAAGAAACTCTTCCCCAACACTTATGGTATGCCCGTTGTGGAGTTTGAGCCTGCAACTGAGGCTAACACCAAGAAGATGAATGTGGGCGTTATCTTGTCGGGCGGTCAGGCTCCTGGCGGACATAACGTTATTACCGGACTGTTCGACCAGGTGAAAAAGCTGAATCCAGAGAATCGTCTCTTTGGCTTCATTCTGGGTCCTGGAGGTCTGGTAGACCACAACTATATGGAACTGACGGCTGAACTTATTGACGAGTATCGTAATACTGGCGGTTTTGACATGATTGGCTCTGGCCGTACTAAGCTGGAGAAGGTTGAGCAATTTGAGAAGGGACTGGAGATTATCCGCCAATTGGACATCAAAGCGTTGGTGATTATCGGTGGTGACGACTCTAACACGAATGCTTGTGTGCTGGCCGAGTATTATGCTGCCAAGCAGTATGGCGTGCAGGTAATTGGCTGTCCGAAGACCATCGATGGTGATTTGAAGAATGAGCAGATTGAGACTTCATTTGGTTTCGATACAGCTTGTAAGACATACTCAGAACTGATTGGCAACATTGAGCGCGACTGTAATTCTGCCCGTAAATATTGGCACTTTATCAAGGTGATGGGTCGTTCGGCCTCACACATTGCTTTGGAATGTGCCTTGCAGACGCAGCCGAACATCTGTCTGATTAGTGAGGAGGTGGAGGCTAAGGAACAGAGTCTCGACGATATTGTTACATACATTGCTAACACTGTTGCCGTTCGTGCTGCTGAAGGCAACAATTTCGGAACGGTGATTATCCCAGAAGGATTGATTGAGTTTATTCCTGCCATCAAGAAGTTGATTGCGCAACTGAACGATGTGCTGGCATTGCCCGAAGTGAAGGATATGAATCGCTCTGCACAAATAGACTTTGCCAAGACTCATCTGACGGAGGAGAATCTGGCTGTCTTTAATTCACTGCCAACAAGTGTGGCGCGCCAATTGGCATTAGACCGCGACCCTCACGGCAATGTACAGGTATCACTCATTGAAACAGAGAAGTTGCTCTCCGCTATGGTTTCCCAGAAGTTAGAGGGAATGAAGAAGACTGGCAAGTATGTCGGCAAATTCTCTGCTCAGCACCACTTCTTTGGCTATGAGGGACGTTGTGCTGCTCCCTCTAATTACGACGCAGACTATTGCTATGCGTTAGGTACCAGCGCAGCTCAACTGATTGCCAACGGCAAAACGGGCTATATGGCTATCGTGAAGAACACAACTGCTCCTGCCGACAAGTGGATTGCTGGTGGTGTGCCCATCACGATGATGATGAACATGGAACGCCGTAATGGCGAGATGAAACCCGTTATCCGTAAGGCTTTGGTAGAACTTGACGGCAAGCCTTTCAAGGCTTTCGTAGCTCAGCGCGACCTGTGGGCAAAGGAGACACTCTACGTCTATCCAGGACCCATCCAGTATTGGGGGCCCACAGAGGTTTGTGACCAGCCGACCAAGACGCTGGCTCTTGAGCAAGCATAATCTAAATGCCCCAAAAGCGAGCAAACTCTAAAAGAACGACATCCGGACGCCGAAAGAGCATTGTGCCCCGTAAGCGTCCGAATGTCTTTATTCGTATTCTCCAACGATTGCCAGGCTGGTCGTGGTGGATAGGTGGAGTGACTATAGTGGCCATCTACATTTATTTCTTTTATTACATCTTCGTCAGCCCTTTTGGATTTCGCTGGCGAGCCCTTTATGGCGAGGTGAACTATCCGCAGGGATACGAGGTACACGGTATAGATGTCAGCCACCATCAAGGCCGCATTGATTGGGGACTATTGCGCGACAATGGGCAGATTAACGAGCGCCCCGTCCGTTTTGTGATGGTGAAAGCTACCGAAGGAGCGAGCAAGGTGGACGAGAATTTCTCCTCTAATTTCTACAATGCCCGTCAGTATGGTTTTATTCGCGGGGCTTATCATTTTTATAGCGTCTATTCCTCAGCAAAGGACCAAGCTGAGTTCTTTATCCGTCATGTAAAATTGGCAAAGGGTGACTTGCCTCCTGTCCTTGACGTAGAGCATAAGCCTAAAAACCAAACTGACGAAGAATTCAGAGCCAGCGTCCTTGAGTGGCTTCGTTTGGTGGAGAAGCATTATGGAATACCGCCCATCATCTATACTTATCATAAGTTTAAGATGCGCTATTTGGACGACCCTGTCTTTGATGCCTATCCCTATTGGATTGCGCACTATTACGTTGAACAGGTTGAATACAAAGGGGCGTGGTTATTCTGGCAGCATACTGATGCAGGACATCTGCCCGGCATAAAAGGTGACGTAGACTTCAACATTTTTAACGGCACGTTCTACGAATTGCGTCAATTGACGATTGGCGGCCTTCAGCAAACGGATGCCGATAGTGATTTGCTACCTTGACAATATAACTTATACCGTATGTTCCGTTTCCAACAGTTTACAGTCCATCAGCAACTCTGTGCTATGAAAGTTGGTACGGATGGAGTGCTTTTAGGAGCTTGGGCTCGCGGGGGGCAGCGCATACTTGACGTTGGATGCGGGACAGGACTTATAGCTCTCATGATGGCCCAGCGCTATAAAGAGGCCCAAGTAATAGGTATTGATATTGACGAGGGAGCTGTTCTCCAATCTTTAAATAACATTGCAGCCTCTCCGTTCAAGAATCGTATAGGCATTTTGCATCAATCAGTACAAGACTTTTCTATGCTTTCAGAGCGTCAAGGGCTATATGATGCGGTAGTGAGCAATCCGCCTTTCTTCGTAGACTCGCTGAAGGCCCCAGACAAACAGCGCAATGCGGCACGCCATACTGATAAGCTAACTTATGCCGAACTGATGCAAGCAACTTATAAATTGTTAGCCGACAATGGGGAGTTTAGTGTTGTAGTGCCTTTCGACTATCGCCACAGGATGGAAGACGAAGCCATTTTTGCAGGCTTCTTTCCAAGTCGTGTCTGTGCCATCCGAACTGTTTCCCACAAGCCGCCTCGTCGTTTCTTATTGGCGTTTAGGAAACATCCTTGCCTGTGTCAGCAAGAAGAACTGACGATAGGTGACGAAGCGTATATGGAACTTACTCGCGACTTCTATCTTCCCCCAGCCAAGCATCAATGAGTTGGCGAGCAATGCTGAGTTTTTCGGGAATATGCGGCAGGTGGTCGCGGTCGAACCAAGCGCCTTTTGACAATTCCTCACGCTGGAGATGTATCTTACCATAATCGTAGTCGGCTGTGAAGCCCACCATTAAACCGCAAGGATAGGGCCAAGGCTGTGAGCCAAAGTAGCGCAGATTGGTAATGTGCAGCCCCGTCTCTTCCATAACCTCACGATGGACAGCTTCCTCCAAAGTCTCACCCGTCTCTACAAATCCCGCTACTAATCCATAAAAGTCGTGTCGGAAGTTACGGGCGTGGACTAGTAGTATTTCCTCTTTCTTGATGCGGGAACCATCTGGTGCAGTTTGCTCTGCCTGCCGCCGAATAAGCACAATAACTGCTGTTGCCAACTGGGGCCATACTTCTTTGCCACACTCCGTACACTTTTTCGAAATGTCTGTGTCGAAGCGCATAGGTGCTCCGCACACCCCACAATACTTGGTGTTGGAATCCCAATAGAGCAACTCTTGGCACTTGCCTGCCTTGAGATAATCCTCATAGCTAAGTTTGTAGTAACTTTGTCGCAAAGGGCACATCTCATAGCGCACCGATGCTCTGATTGGCTGAGCTATTCGATAAGCCTTATCCCCATCGACATCCATAACTGTCACCCAGGGCTTGAGTTCCGTAGGTGGCTCTGTGGGAATTTGGTAGCCGTCGCCAGTTTTCTCTAAAACGAGGTCTGATTGGCAAAAGACAAAGTATTTCATTGCTTTAAAAACTCTTCTGCCCGTCTCAAGTCTTCGGGTGTATCAATGCCCACCGTCTCTACATCTGTCAGCCCCACCCGAATACGATAGCCGTTCTCCAACCACCGCAACTGCTCCAGACTCTCGGCCTGTTCGAGTGGCGACTGAGGCAATTGCGTCACTTGATGCAACACCTCGCGACGATAGGCGTAAACTCCTAAATGCTTCAGATAAGGGAAATGCTCCAGCCAATTTTCCTGCTCCTTGCCGCGAATGTATGGAATAACACTACGACTGAAATAGAGAGCAAAGCCTCGGTGGTCGCAAACGATTTTCGGGGAGTTGGGATTCAGCACCGCTTCCATATCCTCAAACCGTTTGCCTAACGTTCCTATCTGCGTCTCCTCTGCATCAAACAAATGTTGCAAAGTGAGTATTTGCGAAGGCTGTATAAAAGGCTCGTCACCTTGTATGTTGATGATGACGTCGGCATCGGTGCCAATTTTGTTGGCAGCTTCCTCTATGCGGTCGGTACCGCTCTTATGGTCGCTACGTGTCATTATAGCCCGTCCGCCAAACTGCTCTACGGCGTTAAAGATGCGCTCGTCGTCGGTGGCCACATAAGCCTCAGGCAATACACTCAAGGCTTGTTCGTAGACACGCTGTATTACGGTCTTGCCACCTAACATTGCCAGCGGCTTTCCCGGAAAGCGCGTAGAGGCGTAGCGCGCAGGAATGATAGCTATAAATTTCATGCTGAGATGTATTTTGTTTGCAAAGATAGTGAATAATTTATAAAAGCCTTTGCTATATCGGGATTTTTTTCTACCTTTGTCAAATCTTAATATAATGTTGGGCGTACACACATGAAACTACTACATACTTTACTTATATTACTACTATTCTCTTTCTTGCCCGCCGAAGCGCAGAAAATCACATTAGGTTCGTGCCAGACACACGACGGCGGCGACTATCAAGGCGAAATGCAGGCTGGCAAGGCTCACGGTAAAGGCAAGACCGTTTGGCCGAACGGAAACACATACGAAGGCAGTTACGAGAAAGGCAAGCGCGAAGGTTACGGCGTGTTTTCCTTTAGCGACGGCGAAAAGTATGAGGGGCAATGGATGCAAGACCATCAGCACGGCAAAGGCACATTTTATTTTTCCAACAACAACAAGTACGTAGGCTTGTGGTATCGCGACGAACCAGAGGGGCACGGAATCATGGCCTATTACAACGGCGACATCTATGATGGTCAATGGCGTATGGGCAAGCGTCACGGTAAAGGGCGCTACACCCATAAAGGTGGAGACTACTACGACGGCGAATGGGCGAACGATATGAAGAACGGAGACGGCAAGTACCATTGGGCTGACGGCTCCAGCTACGAGGGTCAGTGGCGAGATAACCAAAAGCACGGAAAGGGTATCTACAATTATGCTAATGGAGATGCCTACATCGGGCACTTTGCCAATGACTTGCAACACGGTAAAGGCATCTATCAGTTTGCCAATGGCGACTATTATGAAGGCGACTATGTGGAGGGCGAGCGAACGGGACAAGGCATCTTCCGCTATGCCAACGGCGACCGCTATACGGGGCAACTGTTCAAGGGTGCCAAGCAAGGAACGGGTACGCTGGTCTGGCAAAACGGGAATACCTATCAAGGTGAATGGAAGAACGACCTGCCCAACGGTCGCGGTAAACTGACATCGAAGAATGGCGACGTTTTCGAGGGACAGTTCCTTAGCGGTAAGATTCATGGTGAGGGTATCTATCGCTATGCTGACGGTTCTAAGTTTCGCGGCCATTTCCGCGAGGGCAAACGTCACGGACCAGCTATAGAACAAGACAAGGACGGCAAGCGTTTCGAGGGTTCTTACGTGGACGACCGCCGCGACGGTCGCTTTGTTGAGAAAGACCGTAACGGCAATATTATCGCTCAAGGCACGTACACTCGTGGGCGCCGCCAGACGGAATAATCTCGGAAGGAGAATACTGATAACACATGTTTAACTTAAAATTATAAGATTATGATTATTGACACACTTGACAATCTGAAGAAGTACGCATCGGTGAACCCTTTGTTCCCCAAAGTAATCGAATTTCTTGAGCAGCACGACCTCAACTCATTGGAGGCCGGCAAGCAGGAGATTGAGGGAAAGGACCTCTTTATCAACGTACAGGTGGCTAAGGGCAAGACTCCCGCAGAGGCCGTCATTGAGACCCACGACCGTATGATTGACATTCAGATTCCCATTACGGCAGCCGAGACCTACGGCTATACGCCCCGCGAGGCATTGCCGAAAGCCGAATATAACGCTGAGAAAGACATCACCAAAATTCCCGATTTGGTAGCCGAGAGCTATGTTACTTGTCAGCCTGGCTCTTTCGCAATCTTCTTCCCACAGGACGGCCACGCACCTTGCATCGCTGGTGTTCCCGAATTCAAGAAAGCTATTTTCAAGATTAAGGCATAACGATTATGGCCACAGCAAAGAAAAATACGCATATAGGACTGGTGCGCAACGACTCTTGGCTGGAGCCTTTTGAAGGAGCCATCCGAGGCCGTCACGACCATGTACTATGGAAGCTCGCCCAACTGACTCGTAACGGCAAGAAGTCGCTCTCTGACTTTGCCACAGGCCATCTCTATTTCGGCCTGCACAAGTTGGCAAAGGGCTGGGTGTTCCGCGAGTGGGCACCTAACGCGACGGACATATATTTGATAGGCGACTTTAACAACTGGGAGGAGTCTGAGAAGTATCGTTGCAAGCGTATTCAAGGTACGGGAAACTGGGAGTTGCACCTCTCGGAAAAAGCTCTCAAGCACGGTGACCTGTATAAAATGAAGGTCAAGTGGAACAACGGAGGAGAGGGCGAACGCATTCCCGCATGGTGTCGCCGCGTGGTACAGGACGAGAAGACAAAGATTTTCTCTGCACAAGTGTGGAATCCAGAGAAACCATACGTGTGGAAGAAAAAGAGCTTCAAGCCAGACAAGAACCCACTGCTCATATATGAGTGCCATGTGGGTATGGGTCAGGATGCCGAAAAAGTAGGTACCTATAAGGAGTTTACCGAGAACGTCCTGCCGCGTGTCAAGAAAGACGGCTACAATGCCATTCAAGTGATGGCCATACAGGAGCACCCTTATTATGGCTCGTTTGGCTATCACGTCTCCAGCTTCTTCGCCCCTTCAAGCCGCTTCGGCACCCCCGAGGAACTGAAAGAGATGATAGACACCGCCCACAAATTGGGTATTGCCGTCATTATGGACATCGTTCACTCACATGCTGTCAAGAACGAGGTCGAAGGCTTGGGCAATCTCGCAGGAGACCCCAACCAATTCTTCTATCCTGGCGACCGTCACGAACATCCCGCATGGGACTCACTCTGTTTCGACTATGGTAAGGACGATGTTCTGCATTTCCTGCTCTCCAATTGTAAGTATTGGCTCGAGGAGTTCCACTTCGACGGCTTCCGGTTCGACGGTGTTACCTCCATGCTCTACTACTCTCACGGACTGGGCGAGGCTTTCACGGGCTATGGCGACTATTTCAATGGTCATCAAGACGACAATGCCATCTGCTACCTCACGCTGGCCAACTGCCTCATCCACGAGGTTAATCCGCAGGCTATAACCATTGCAGAGGAGGTTAGCGGTATGCCTGGACTGGCTGCAAAATTCGACGATGGCGGCTATGGTTTCGACTACCGCATGGCCATGAATATTCCCGACTATTGGATAAAGACCATTAAGGAGGTGCGCGACGAGGATTTGAACGTCTGCTCTATCTTCTGGGAGGTTAAGAACCGCCGTCCTGACGAAAAGACAATCTCCTATTGCGAAAGCCACGACCAGGCACTCGTGGGCGACAAGACCATTATCTTCCGTCTTATAGATGCTGATATGTACTGGCATTTCGCCAAGAAAGACGTCAACGACATTGCCCAACGAGGCATAGCCCTCCATAAGATGATACGTCTCGTCACCGCAGGAGCTATCAACGGAGGCTACCTCAATTTCATGGGCAACGAGTTTGGACATCCCGAGTGGATAGACTTCCCCCGCGAGGGCAACGGATGGAGTCATAAGTATGCCCGCCGCCAGTGGAATCTCGTCGACAATCCCGACCTCTGCTATCACTGGTTGGGTGACTTCGACCGCCGTATGCTCGAAGTTATCAAGAGCGAGAAGAAGTTCCAGCAGACACCAGTTACCGAAATCTGGCACGACGACGGCGACCAAGTGCTCTGCTACATGCGAGGTGACCTCGTCTTCGTATTCAACTTCTCACCAACGCGCAGCTATACCGACTACGGGTTCCTTGTGCCTACGGGTTCCTATGAGGTTGTGCTCAATACCGACGCTAAGGAGTTTGGCGGTAATGGCTTTGCCGACGACACAATGACTCACCTCACGAATTATGACCCCGAGTACGTCAAGGACCGCAAGGAGTGGCTCAAGCTCTATCTCCCTGCCCGTTCCGCCGTTGTACTGAGGAAGATGTGACAGGAGAATATTCATCACAACTAACGAAGCCGCCGACATTTTTCCGATGCCTGCGGCTTTTCTTTGATAGAGCAGGGACTCATCGCTAACGAATCGGCACTTCGTTAGGCACGAAAGTATGTTTCATCACTGCTGAGCCTATTGTATACCCTTTGTGTCTATAGTGTATACAGTTTGTATACCCCTGATATACAAAGTGTATACTCCTGGTATACAACT
>JAFLSF010000054.1 GCA_022511045.1 Prevotella sp. | reverse complement strand
ACTTCAAGGGTGTGGTTGACCTCATCAAGATGAAGGCTATCCTTTGGCACGATGAAACGATGGGTGCTGAATATGATTTGGAGGAAATCCCCGCAGACTTGAAAGATGAGTGTGACGAGTGGCGTAACAAGTTGCTCGAGGCTGCTGCAGAGTATGATGAGACTCTCATGGAGAAGTATTTCGATGACCCCAACTCTATCACAGAGGAGGAGATTATCGCCGCTATCCGTAAGGGTACCATCTCTATGGCTTGCACTCCGATGATTTGTGGTTCTTCGTATAAGAATAAAGGCGTACAGCCTTTGCTGGACTATGTATGCGCTTTCCTGCCTGCTCCTGTTGATGTGGATATGGTGATGGGTACTAACCCCAACACTGAGGAGGAAGAAGGACGCAAGCCCAGCGAGACAGAACCGACAGCAGCTTTGGCATTTAAGATTGCCACTGACCCCTACATGGGTCGTCTGGTATTCTTCCGTGTCTACTCTGGTTGCGTTAAGGCTGGTTCTTATGTTTACAACCCCCGCTCGGGTAAGAAAGAACGCATCAGCCGCTTGTTCCAGATGAACTCTAACAAAGAGATTCCTATGGAGTCGATTGATGCTGGTGACATCGGCGCTGGTGTAGGTTTCAAAGATATTCGTACGGGTGACACCCTCTGCGACGAGGACAAGCCCATCGTATTGGAATCTATGACATTCCCCGACACTGTGATTTCTATCGCCGTAGAGCCCAAGTCTCAAGCAGACGTTGCCAAGTTGGACAACGGTTTGGCTAAGCTGGCCGAGGAAGACCCCACATTCACCGTACGCACGGATGAACAGAGCGGACAGACCATTATCTCTGGTATGGGTGAGCTCCACCTCGACATTATCATTGACCGTCTGCGTCGTGAATTCAAGGTTGAGTGTAACCAGGGTAAGCCACAGGTGAACTACAAGGAAGCTATTACCAAGACTGTTAACGGTTATCGCGAGGTATACAAGAAGCAGTCTGGTGGTCGCGGTAAGTTTGCTGATATTATCGTTAATGTCGGACCAGTTGATGACGACTGGAACATCAAGGAGAATGGTGGCCTGCAATTCGTCAATGAAGTGAAGGGCGGTAACATTCCTAAGGAGTTCATCCCCTCTATTCAGAAAGGCTTCGAGGCTGCAATGAAGAACGGTATTCTCGGCGGCTATCCTATTGATTCTTTGAAGGTTGTCGTTGTAGATGGTTCGTTCCACCCCGTTGACTCAGACCAGTTGTCCTTCGAGATTGCTGCTCAAATGGCTTATAAAGCAGTCTGCGCACAGGCTAAGCCTGTCCTGATGGAGCCCATCATGAAACTCGAAGTAGTTACTCCTGAGGAGAATATGGGTGACGTTATCGGCGACCTCAACAAGCGTCGTGGTCAAGTAGAAGGCATGGAAGAGGCTCGTTCTGGTGCCCGTGTCGTCAAGGCTCAGGTTCCCCTGTCCGAGATGTTCGGCTATGTCACAGCGTTACGTACCATCACATCTGGACGTGCTACCAGCTCTATGGAGTACGACCATCACGCTCCTCTCTCCAGTGCACTGGCCAAGGCTGTGCTCGAGGAGGTTAAGGGACGTGCCGACCTGGTATAATTTATGGAAAAAAGGGGAGTCGCTGAGCAAATGACTCTTTAGTGGCTCCCCATTAAATAGTAATTTTTTAATCACAAATCGTAATCTAACTATGAGTCAGAAAATTCGTATCAAGCTGAAGTCCTACGACCACAAGCTCGTTGACAAGTCAGCAGAGAAGATTGTGAAGGCAGTTAAAGCTACTGGTGCATTTATCAGTGGTCCTATCCCCCTTCCCACTCACAAGCGTATTTACACCGTCAACCGCTCGACTTTCGTCAACAAGAAGTCTCGTGAGCAGTTCCAACTGTCAGACTACAAGCGTCTGATTGACATCTATTCATCGACTGCCAAAACAGTAGATGCACTGATGAAGCTTGAACTCCCCAGCGGTGTTGAGGTTGAAATCAAAGTATAACACTAACTAATTATTCTTTCTCTCTCGATGGGGCTCCTATTTTAGTGAGCCTCATCTTTGTTTATCTCCCCTCGTAGGCATCACGTGTCAGGTAAAGAGCAACCATTTCCCGCCACATGCGGTTGGTTGGCACATACACCAAACCACCATGCGGCTGGTCAGAACCCCATGAGTTCTTCATAACGTAATAGGTATGACGTTGCTCGTCATGCGCCATCCCGATGATGCACATAGCATGGGCTTTGCTCTCCCAACATACGGGATGACGATTGCGCAACGCACGGTTGATACGTTGCTTCAGCGTGTCTTTTGGAACGTTCCACAAACGGTTATGCTCCCAATTATCAGGAATCGGCACAACAATCCGTTGATTATATGCCGAGTCGGGACAACTTGTCAAACCGATATACTCGTTTGGAGCACACACCGAACGGGCAAATTCCTGCGGCGTGTAACGCACACCACCTAAGAAGACACTTTTGGGCGTGGACAAATCATTAGGTGCATCGTCTGGCAAGACATCATAACCTACCACACCATATTTCCCCATCACATTTAACAACGTCTGCCCCATAGCCCTTTCCGTTGGGCGTGAAAGGTGAAAAGTTTCCTGGTATCTCGGCAGCATACGACCAATAAAAACAGGCGAAAGATTGACGGAATCGCCGCGCAAAAGGTGTTCAGTCTCTATGGTGGCCAACATAGCATAAGCCCAGCATAATTCGTGCCCGCCTTGATTCTTGACAGGAGTCATAGGCAGCAATACTTCGTGACTATACTGGTGAGTATCTTGTTGGGTACTTGGCTTGCAGCAGCTCAAGAACAACACTACGATTCCGATAACTATCGTTTCCCTTTTTGCCCTCATAGCATTATTCTTCCACAACCTCTGGCGGCGGCACGTTCTTCATCATGTCACGATATACATTCTTCAACTCGCTTTGCGTTATGTGTATATCGTGTCGGACAGGACGGTTTTTATCAGTTAAACTATGGGAAAAGAGCCATTCGTACGCCTTTTTAGAATAAAACACCCGCGCTGGAGCACCATGATTGGCTCCTCTCCACCAGTCATGACGCAGTCGCTTATCGTTGTGCTTATCCTTCAAGGCATTAACTACCTTCTTCGATTCATTAACGCTAACAGCCCTGTCAGCAGTACCGTGAATAATCCAGAGGGGCACTTCCCCTAATGGCTGAACGTCTTTCAAACTACAACCTCCGCACATGGCGATAGCGGCAGCCACCCGATTTGGATAAGTGCCAGCAAAGTCCAGCGTACCATATCCGCCCAGGCTCATCCCCATCACATAGACGCGGGTCGAGTCGCAGGGATAGTGTTTTCGTGTCCATTCCAACACGTCAAAAATCTTTTTAGGGCTCCATGCTCCACCAGGATTCTGGGGAACGATGACCAATGCAGGAATATCCCGCCCTTTCACAATGGCATCCAGCGGCCCATAGCGACGTGAGCGATTGATGTCCCGTCCACACAAGCTGGCACCATGCAGAAAGATAACCACAGGCGTCTGCTCTTGTGAGAAATAATAGTCTTCTGGGGTATACACCCAAAAATCATAGCCACCCTTAATGACTCCCCGATGTGCTGTCAGAAAATCATATTGTGCCAAAGCCGTGAGCCAAAAGCTCAACATCAGCACGGTCAGCGTCGCTATTCTTTTCATACGCATCTTAATAAGTCCACCTATATTTTCCCCACAAAGGTACGAAACATTTTGCGATGTGCCAAATAATCTGTAGCTTTATGCCGAAAATATTCCGATTATTTCTTGGTGCTTTGCAGGAAAATGCGTATATTTGCCTTGTCTTAATGACACAATGTCATCTAAATAACTTTAAAACCTTTAATACTATGAATGTTGAGAAGATTATGCAAGGTCTGGAGCAAAAGCATCCAGGCGAAGTGGAATTCTTGCAGGCAGTACGCGAAGTGCTTGAGAGCATCAAGGACGTGTACAACCAACACCCAGAATTTGAGAAGGCAAAGATTGTCGAGCGCATTGTCGAGCCAGAACGCATTACAACCTTCCGCGTACCCTGGGTCGACGATAAGGGAGAGGTGCAGGTGAACATTGGCTATCGCGTGCAGTTCAATAGTGCTATCGGCCCCTATAAAGGCGGTTTGCGTTTCCACTCTTCCGTCAATCTGAGTATTTTGAAATTCCTCGGCTTTGAGCAGACCTTCAAAAATGCGCTCACCACCCTGCCTATGGGCGGTGGAAAGGGAGGCAGCGACTTCTCACCACGCGGAAAAAGTGACGCTGAGATTATGCGCTTCTGCCAAGCTTTCATGTGGGAACTCCACAAAGTCATTGGTCCAGATATGGACGTGCCAGCCGGTGACATCGGCGTGGGTGGCCGAGAAATCGGTTATTTGTTCGGTATGTACAAGAAACTGACCTCAGAGTTTCACGGTGCTACACTGACAGGTAAAGGTATGGAATGGGGCGGCAGCATCTTACGCCCAGAGGCAACAGGTTACGGTGCTCTTTACTTCGTCCATCAGATGATGGAAACTCACGGTCTGGACATCAAAGGCAAGACTATTGCCTTGTCGGGTTTCGGCAATGTGGCATGGGGTGCAGCCAAGAAGGCTACCGAACTGGGAGCAAAGGTTATCACTATCTCTGGCCCCGACGGATACATCTACGACCCTGCTGGTCTGGACGACGAGAAGATTGAATACTTGCTGGAACTACGGGCATCGGGCAACGACATCTGTCAGCCTTATGCTGACGAATTCCCTGGCAGTCAGTTCTTTGAGGGAAAGAAGCCCTGGGAGCAAAAGGCTGACATCTACCTGCCTTGCGCTACTCAGAACGAGCTGAACGGTGATGACGCTGACCAGATTCTCGCCCAAAAGCCTCTCTGTGTTGCCGAAGTCAGCAACATGGGCTGCACGGCAGATGCCGTCAATAAGTTCATTGCCGCAGGACAATTGTTTGCTCCTGGTAAAGCCGTCAATGCCGGAGGTGTAGCCACATCGGGCTTGGAAATGACGCAGAACTCTATGCGCATTGCATGGACCGAGGAGGAAGTAGACCAGAAATTACGTCACATCATGTCTGGCATCCATGCCCAGTGCGTGAAATACGGCAAGGAAGGCCAATATATCAACTACGTTAAAGGTGCCAATGTTGCGGGCTTCATGAAGGTTGCAAAGGCTATGCTGGCACAAGGCATCGTATAATCTATCAAAGATGAAGAGTGAAAGATTAGCCTCTAAATGGATGTTGCGAATGGCTCTGCTGGGCTGTTTGCTATTCTGCACATTGGCTGATGTTTCACTCTTCACGCTTTTTCACGCCTCAACCCTTCAGGCACAGGTCTGGCAAAAGGGCAAGGCATCTTTTTATTCCAAGCGTCTACAGGGTCGACGCACGGCCAATGGCGAGCGGTTACACCCAGATAGTCTTACGTGCGCCCATCGTAGCTATCCTTTCGGCACCATGTTACAAGTGTACAACCCAGCTAATGGGCGACGCGTTTTTGTGCGTGTCACCGACCGAGGCCCTTTTGTTGGCGGACGCATTATAGACCTCTCGTGGCGTGCGGCTAAAGAACTTGACATTATTGCACAAGGGGTTGCCATCGTTGTAGTGCAGAAGGTGGACAACTTTGTCGTTCCTTTCCTGCCAACAGACGAAATAGAGATTCCCGATTTGGAATTGCAGACCACCGACGGTCCACCACCACTAACACCTTATTGGAGGGAAATGAAGCGCGACCTGCATGAATACAACACGGCCACAGAGCAGGCTGATAAACGATAAGGAGCTATTTGTTCCTATATTTCTCCAAACCTTTCTTTAGGAAACTCACGTATTCCTGCACATCCTCATCGTAGGCTCGGCTACCTGCCAACGGTTTACCATCATTGTCCAACAAAACATAGAACGGCTGGGCATTGGCTCCAAACTTCACTCGCTGCAGGTAACTCCATTTGTCACCAACAGTTCTGAGGGTTCGTTGCTGACCGCGTTCTACGACTTCTATCGGCTCGGCCAGTGGTGTTTTATCATCCACGTAGAGCGAAATAAGCACATAGTCTTTGTTCAAGAGATCGGCTACCTGCTGGTCAGTCCATACCGCAGCCTCCATCTTACGGCAGTTCACACAACCGAAGCCCGTAAAGTCTATCATCACTGGCTTACCCTCGGCCTTAGCGGCAGCCATACCCTGTTCATAGTCCATAAAGCGAGCCTCGGTAGCAGTATGCTGCAACTGGAAGTCTTGGGTGTACATCGGCGGCGTAAAGGCTGAAACGGCCTTCAATGGAGCCCCCCACAGACCAGGAACCATATAGACAGTAAAGGCTAGCGAGCACATGGCAAGGAACAACTGAGGAACGTTGGTACGGCTCTGGCCGTCGGGCGACACATCATCATGGGGCAGGCGTATCCATCCCAAAAGATAAGCTCCCAAAAGTCCGAAGATAACTATCCACAGCGAAATAAATACTTCGCGGTCAAGTATGTGCCAACCATAAGCCAAATCAGCCACAGAGAGGAACTTGAGCGCAAACGCCAGTTCGATGAATCCTAACGTCACCTTCACCGTATTCATCCAGCCTCCCGACTTTGGCGCAGCTTTGAGCAACGAGGGGAACATGGCAAACAAGGCAAAGGGAATGGCCAATGCTACTGCGAAGCCCAGCATGCCTATGGTGGGGGCAACAATGCTGCCCTGCATGGACACGGCTACCAACAGAAAACCGATGATAGGACCTGTGCAGGAGAAAGACACCAGCGCCAGCGTGAAAGCCATCAAGAAAATGGACAGATAAGAAGTGAGTGACGAGCGGCGCGCAGTCAGTTGGTCGGCCTTGGCATCTATTTTCGTCGACCACGACGAAGGTAATGTCAATTCAAAAGCTCCAAAGAAAGAGGCGGCAAAGACCACCAATAGGAGGAAAAAGAATATGTTAAAGACGGCATTTGTCGCCAGCGCGTTCAGCGCACTGGCCCCAAATAGTAGCGTTACGGCCAAGCCCAACAACACATAAATAACAACTATCGACACGCCATATACCAGCGCTTCACGAACGGCTTTCGCCCGCTCTTGATTACGTTTCAAGAAGAAACTGACGGTCATAGGTATGATAGGCCAGACACAAGGTGTCAGCAGAGCTAACAATCCGCCCACAAAACCCATCAACAGAATGTAGAGCAACGAGCGATTAGCCACGTCATCCGTGCCGTCGCTCAAGGCTTGCAGGTCGGCTATGACAGGTTGCCAAAGACCGCTTAATTCCCCTTGTTCACTGGCCGCAATCGCTATAGTGTCTACGTTGGCAGAATCGGCCTTTTCGTCAGCCTTAGGCTCGTCGCCATCGAGGATAGGCCTCGCCTCCGTTGAGGATAGGCCTCGTTCGCCCTCTGCCCTATACTCGTCAGGGGCCTGCCCTGCCTTCTTGAAATCCACCTGCGTGGGAGGCAAGCAACTACTGTCGTTACAGGCGCCATACTCCAAATAGCAGACAATGTTGTAGGTCGGTTGTGTAAAGCGAATACGTTGTACGAAAGTGACCTGATGCTCAAAGAAGCGCAATTCCATGCCAAACATTTGGTCATACTGCTTCACCTCATGGCCACGAGGCTGCAACTTGCCCACTAATTCAACTCCTTCTAATTTGTCAGCATGAAACGTGGCCGGAATGGGCCCGTCACTGCTCAAATCAGTGGAATACACATGCCATCCGTCGTCAATCGTAGCACTAAAAACAATCTCTGCCTCAGCTCCCTTTCCCTGCTTCAGTTGGCTACTGAAATGTACAGGCTCCATCATCTGAGCCTCTACGGCCAGCGAGACGATGGCTATCAATATGGAAATATATAGCCTTTTCATCCCTGCAAAGGTAGCAAATATTTCTGAAAGAAAATAAGAAATTGACATGCGGAGTTGGCAAAGCGGGCTTTTTTCAGATTAAATAACATATTATTTCTCACATCAGCCCCTCCAATTCCCAATTATTTCGTATCTTTGCAATCAAATAACAGTAAATCATTAAATAGTTAAATCAAATGGCACTTTTAACGAACGAGAAACTGACCATCGTCGGCGCTGCTGGTATGATTGGTTCAAACATGGCTCAGACCGCCTTGATGATGGGTCTGACAAGTGAAATCTGTCTTTACGACGTGTTCTCACCCGAGGGTGTTGCCGAGGAGATGCGCCAGAGCGGATTCGACAATGTGAACATCGTAGCAACTACGGATGCTGAGGAGGCTTTCCGCAATGCAAAGTATATCATTTCCTCGGGTGGTGCACCCCGTAAGGCTGGCATGACCCGCGAGGACCTGCTGGCTGGCAACTGTAAGATTGCTGAGGAGTTGGGTCAGAATATCAAGAAGTACTGCCCTGACGTCAAGCACGTTGTCATCATCTTCAATCCCGCCGACCTCACAGGTCTGGTCACCCTGCTTTACTCGGGCTTGAAGCCTGGGCAGGTTACGACATTGGCTGGTTTGGACACCACCCGCCTGCAATCGGCATTGGCCAAGAAATTTGGTGTGATGCAATGTGAGGTTGCCGGATGTGCCACTTATGGTGGACACGGCGAGCAAATGGCCGTCTTCGGAAGCCACGTTACCGTAAAGGGTCGCAAACTGACCGATATTATCGGCACGCCCGAATTCCCCGCTGAGGAATGGGAGGAGATGAAGACTGCCGTCACCAAAGGTGGTGCCAAAATTATTGAGCTTCGCGGACGTTCGTCGTTCCAGAGTCCCTCTTACCTTTCTGTGGAGATGATTCGTGCCGCTATGGGTGGCGAGGCTTTCCGCTTCCCCGTAGGAACTTACGTCAAGACCGACAAGTACGACCACATTATGATGGCTATGAAGACCACGATGGACAAGGACGGTGCCCACTTCGAAGTACCTCAAGGTACTGCCGAGGAGAACGCTAAGCTGGATGCCAGCTACGAGCACCTATGCAAGATGCGTGACGAACTGGTTACGCTGAACATCGTACCACCCATCTCTGAATGGAGCAAGATTAACCCCAACCTGTAATTGGGTGCATCAAAGCATATCGGCATCATCCGAGAAATCTGGATGATGCCGATATTTCGTATGGCTATCTCATTGGGGTAAAACGATACAAATGCGCCCTTAGAATGGTGTGATATATTTCCGTTTCGGCGTGATGTTCACATTGACCACCTTGCCGCCTTTCAATTCTGCCTCAACAATGGTGCCTCGAGAAGCATACAACTTAAAGCGTATGTCACACGTTGCAGGCCATGCGGGAAAGAGATAGAGCGTGTCACCTACCTCTTGCAGCAGCATCTCCTGCAAGGCTATCATACCCGATCCGCCCCAATTGTGGTCTGGAGTCCAGTCATAGCCTGGTCCCCAGAAAGCGGGGAAACGGTGCGGGCCGTCGCCTAACTTCAGTTGTATCAGTCTCTCCGCCTCATCAGTCAGCCCCAAACATGCCGCCCAGATGGCATCTTGCTTCCAGCCAATGTGCGAGCGGAACTTCACGGCCAAAGAGTCGTTCTGATAGGTATTGCGGGCTACATCCAAGTCGGGCTTCCCTACCCCGTACATTCGCCAAGGGAATATGGGATAGAGTTGTGTCGATTCTATATTCTGCACCCGTTCGTAATGCAACGCAGGAGCTATCATTCCGTCCTTAATCGTAATATCGGGCAAGCGGGAGAGGAAAGTGCCAAGCGCCGCAAGGTGGGTTGTGTCGTTCCGTTCCTCCTTGTAGGCCATCAACGCCTCCGTCACCGTTCGCAATGCCGCAAGGGTCGATGTCGAGTTGTATGCTCCCTTAAACGTTTCACCACCACTACCCGGATAGAGCACTAACTTGCCATTACCGTCCAACCGCTTGGCACCCCGCTGGTTAGCCAGATACTGATAGTGCTCGTCAAAGAAGACTAAGCACGAATGTATCATGGGCAGATAACGCTCAATATCCATGCCGCAATAGCGATGGGCCTCCAAAGCCATCATGCAGAACTCCAAGCAAGTGTCCCACTCATACTCCAGCCAAGCATTACGTTCCATGCCTGGGTCGAAACCCGCAGGCCGTTTGGTGCCGTATTCGGGATAGCACGGCAGGCCATAGTTCTCTACCTGTTCCGTCAGGCAGGCTCCTTCATGTCCCCAATAATGCCGACTACGTTCCTCTGCATTTTTATAGATGTTCAAATAAAAATCTAATTGTGGCAGCAACAAATCGTAGTCTCCGTTCTTTAGCATGGGCCAGTACACCAGACGTTGGTTTTGTGCCGTGTGCACTCCACCACCCCAGTTACGGAAGTCTGGCGACAAGCAATATTCCTCCGTTCCTTGTGCACCAGAGGTCAAAACATATTCTGGGTCAAAAGTAAATAAGCCGCCATTAAACTTCGTAGGCCAAGGTCCCCTTGCATTGCAGCCCAACATATAGCGGAACAATATGTAGTTGCGCACCACCGCCCCTAAGGGTGCTCCCTCAGAAGTCGCCACATAACTCCTTGCCCAAAAGTCATTCCACCATTGGCGCGCCACCTTTTGGTCACGCTTAGCCTGTATCTGGCGTTCTGTCTCTGCAATAGCTGTTTGCCAATCGCTGATGCTACCTTGAACAGTTGCCATAGTAATGGTCATAGAATGATGTAGGGCGGGACGCTTCGAGACATACGTCCACCCTTCATAATCATGGCTGGCATAATGGCCAGCATGATGCCCTTTCAACGTGAACTGGTCGCCATACATTCGTCCTCCAAACGTCAGGTTCTTCAACGGATTGGACAGCTTGTCCTTCACCGCCTCCATTTGCTGCTGACGTACAGTAGCATCAAAGATAGTCACCTCGCCATTATGATGCACAAAACAAATGCCGTCTTCCTGCGCCATGATGCTATCGCGACGAGTAGTCAGGTCCTTAGGAGCCGCAAACTTATAAGAGGTCTGAAAACGCTCCCGCTTCGTCAGTACAATATCCTTAGTGCGCCACGATTCGTAGGTTACCTCCACATCTGCCTTTTCCGCCTTTCGCGTCACGTCAATATGCACCACAGGCTTATTGACATCAGCCCACAATTCTATCCGAGTCTGCCCGTCAGTCACCACGCAATATCCATCCTTCAGCACCAACTGCTGACGGAAGAATTGCATATTTAAGGGTTTAGACAAGTGTATGCGGAAGCGACCTAACTTCAGCAGCGTGTTATTCTCGTCGAAACAACCACTACGACTCAGATAAAACAGCACATCGCCCTGCTCTACCCATACATTCATGCCCACATCGCCGCCGCCACAAGGCATCGACTCCGATGAATTACGACTTTCCACCGTCCACTCATAAGTATCTGGCTGTGCCTGCAAAGACGCAAACAAAAGAACTAAAGAACAAAGAAACAGCAACCTCTTCATATCTATATGACGAAAATCTCCTACCTTTGCCCCCATACAAGCATAACGATTATCGCTCGTCACCATAGCCGACGCACTCCTCAGCCGCTATCATTAGGGGTTCCTCCAAAATCTCGTATTGCTTCACGCTATGGTCTTGCAAGAATACTTTGTTTAGCGTATATGCCAATGACTCTAACGTTTTCTCGCGTACCTTTGGCTTTAAATCACATTCCCATATTGTGATGGAATGCCAACCCATCAACGCTAGTTGGCGCTGCACTTCTATATCGCGTTGCATATTACGTCGTATCTTCTTGACCCAGAACTCCGTATTCGTTTTCGGAATCTTGCAACATTCCGAACTTCCAACCGTCATCCGTAAGTCCACGTGATGCCCATGCCAGAAGCAACCATTCACAAAAATACACGTCCTGTATTTCCGCATTACAATATCTGGTTTCCCAGGCAGTCGCGGATGATTCAAGCGATAACGGAACCCATGCCCCCACAACCACTTTCGCACCACCATTTCTGGCTTGGTATCTTTGCTATGGATGGCCGCCATATTATCGTGGCGCCGTTGTTGGGCGTGTTCAGCCATGTTTATATTTTATTAAAGACGCAGTCCCTATGCCATTCCAAGAATTCTGGGATTAGGACAATACTTTTCTTGATATTCATTCCACACTTCTTCTGCCAGATATTTATCGCTGCGGCAATGCAAATCAGCAACACCATCTTCTATCATGTTGGCTGTTTCCGAGCCGTAATAAATATCTGTTGCTTCCATAAGCGAAATACCGTACATATCACAAATGCAGAGGATAATTCTTGCACACTGAGCACTTTTCATTATTTGATTACTCTCGTCACTCATAGTTGTCTGCTTTCTATATAAGTGAGACATTCTTGTAACATACGTTCTGAGCGTATGCAATACTGGATGTTTGGTTGTTCAAATCGTAATAACCCAAGAGCCTCCTCCTGTGATATTTCGCCTGAGAAATACCTATCAAGAGTGATAATAACCCTATCATTAGCTATTCCCCCTATTACCATATCGTAGTCGCCAACATCATTCCCATCCCGACATTGAGCAACGAAATCAAGCCATGATTTGTCGTATGTGTCGAACCGCTTTACATTCCAGCACTCAATATCCTCAGACAAGTCATAAGTATTAAGCCACGCCGATTGCCCTCTTCTCTTAAAACGCTGCGCATACCTTACCGCCTGCTCATATAGTGAGGTGAGATAGAACCCTCGCCCGAAATCAAGATACTTGCGAGAATGATTAATATCTGGCTGCTCAACAACCACATTGGATGAATGGTACAACCTCATAGCTTATAACACTCCTTTCTCTTTCATATAACTTGTCAAATCTTCCATTAGATAGCGAGAGCTGAATGTATGGAGGACATCATAAGAGGGAACAATATATTCATATAAAATGCCAGAGGTCTTCAGCCGCTTGTAAACCTCTTGCTGCGGCATCTGCAATAGTGCAGACAGCTTTCCTATACAATAGGTCACAAATTCAAGCGTTTTCTTATCCATTGCAATCTATGTTAGCTCTTACATTATTACTTATTTCTGCAAAGATAGCACATTTTTCCGTATCTCCATAGATTTTCAGATTATTTAATAAGAAGGAGAAGAAAAAACACCGCCACCATTCTCACGAATGGCGGCGGATAAGATATAAGATTTCAAAACCATAACACTACGTGGTTATTCTTCCACAAGGTCAAAGAAACTACTAATCTCCTGCTGGTCTATGGCCTGTCGCACATTGAAACGTTTGCTCTGGTCAATATATCCTCTGCGCTTCACCTTGACTTCTATCTGTACGTCGC
>JAFLSF010000053.1 GCA_022511045.1 Prevotella sp. | reverse complement strand
AAACAATAAGTTATATTTTGTTGTTTTGTGTTGTTCATGGTTGTTTGGGAGGCTCTAAATACAATAACTGAAAGCATACGCGCCACTGGTGGTTATGCTACTGGGGATAGTTACCGAGGTCAGACCGCTACAACCATAAAAAGCACGATCGCCAATGGATGTCACACTGTAAGTCTTGCCAACATATGTTACACTCTCAGGTATAACCACATTGCCCAAATACGCATTAGAGTAGGAGGCAGAATTATCACGATAAGTGACTTGCAACTCTGTTCTGTTGTTGATGTAGTTGTAGTAAATACCATCGACCTCAAAGTCGTAGGCTGACACACTGGTGCTGCACAATAGGCATACAACTGCAAGCAGCAACTTAATAATTTTTCTTTTCATCGTTTTTGTTTGTTTTTATGTTGCCCTCCAGCACCTCAAGGGCATTTTAATGGTTAGAAGCGTGGCACTGATACACTCCACATCCCTAAGTTGAGGCTCTGGTAAACCTGTGAAAAAAGATACAGATACAATCAGCCCACGCCAAACGCGTGAGCAGTTGTCATCTCCGTCTTGTTTTCACTTTTGAAATTTACCAGATTTCAACTTACAAGATCGAAGCACAACGCTTCACTAATTCTAATATGTCTGCACTCCTTTCGGAACGCGAGGGCAAAGGTACAAACATTTGCGGGAACGACAAAGGAATTTTGTCGTTTTTTTTCGAGTGTAAAGATTTCTTCTGACGAGAATAGGACTCGCGGGTCGTGAGGATAGGCCTCAACGATGGCGAGGATAGGGCGCGAGCGGAGTGTGGATAGTCCACACCATGAGCGTGCATACTCCGCACTATGAGTCCGGATAGTCCGCACTATTGACGAGCCGTATTCTCGTTATCAACAAAGTGCCGCTTCATCGCTAACAAAGCGGCACTTTGTTAGCGACAAATCCCCGATTCATTGATGATAAATCGGGGATTTGCTGATGGTGAGTATGAGACTCTTACGTGATTGCTAATATCCAAAGATTTCTTCTGTGGTCAAGCGGCGTATGGGGGCTATCTGCTGGAGGGCTTTCATATCCAGCTCGCGTTCGTCGCCGAGGATAACATAGCGATAAGGCTTAAAGGCCATCTGCTGTTGCTCAAAACGCACTACGTCTTGTAAGGTCACGCTTGGCAATTGCTCGTAGATGCGCTCCCGCTCGTCATAGTCAATACCACGCTGCTTGGCAGCAAGCCAGGCACTGATTAGTCCGAACTTCGTGATACGCTGCGAGGCTATCTTTTTCCGAACAGCTTCCTTAGCCACTTGGAACGAGGACTCGTTCTGCGGGATGGTATCCAGAATTTGGTGGAACTGGCGTATGCAATCCATCATCTTGTCGTTCTGTGTTATGATGGACACCAAGCCACAGCCACTCTCGTCTGCATAGTCTGGAGTCATATAGCCAGCATAAGCGCTGTAGGCCAATCCGCGTGCCTCGCGGATTTCCTGAAATACCACGCTGCCCATTGAGCCACCGTAATATTCGTTGAATACGGCACAGACACCAGCCTCATCCGCACGCCATTGCTGGGGTTTGATGTGATACATCTGCATATAGATATTCTTTGCATCGTAGGGAGCAATAAGTATCTCGTTCTGTGGTGTAGGCTGCATAGTATAGTGTTTACCGACAGGAGTTTTCAAAAGAAGTGTCGGAAGAAGCTGGCTATGGAGGGCTAACGCATCGCCGAGTTGTTGCTCGCTCATAGGGCCATAATACAGTAAGGTATGTTCATAGCGGATTAGCCCTTTCAATAGGTCAAGCAACTGCTGGGGATTGATAGCCGCAAGCTGCTGGGTGGTCAGTATGTTACGCCAACCATTATAGGGGCCATAGATGCCGTATCGTCTCAGCGCTGCAAAGTTATGCTGCTGACTAAATTTACTGTCAGCACGTTCCTTGCCTAACACGGCAATGTATTGTTTGTAAGCGTTCTCATCAACTTTGGCATGCTGGAGGAGATGTTCCAACAGACAAACAGCCTCAGGCATATTCTCGGAGAGACCGCTCAATCCCACAGTAATGTGACGAGCTTCCACATTAACGTAATAGGTGCAGGCCAGCTTATAGAACTGCTGACGTATCTGTTCGGCAGAAAGAGAATCTGTACCCAGATAGTCAAGATAGTTGGCAGCGTAGAAATAACGAACGTCAGCATCTTCGCCAAAGTCATAACGGAAGTTCAGCACGAAGCGGCCATTCTCCTCGTTCTTGACGTAAACCAAAGGTAGCCCATTATCCATACCTATAGTGGAGAAGGTAAGGTCGCGCTGGAAATTGACGAAATGAGGCTCAATAGGCTTCACCTCCGTCTTTTGGATGTCTTGCACAAACTGGCTGGTGGTATCGCGGTTAGTAGGAATGGGGGTTATCTCGGGCTTATCAATCTTCTTCTGGTTTGGGTCGATACCTTGACGCTTATAGACTGCCACATAATTATCACGGAAATGACGACGGGCAAAATCAACAATTTGCTGCTTGGTCATACCACTGATGCGGTCAAGCAGCCTTACCTGCCGCTCCCAGGGTATATTGTTGACAAAGGCGTCGAGGAACATGTCTGCGCGCTCTTCGTTATTCTCCATCGCCTCATAAGCCTCCAGTTTCATGTTATTGATAACCGAAGGTAGTAGGTCATCACTGAAGTCACCCTTCTTCAGTTTATCCAACTCGGCCAGCAGCAATTGTCGCACCTCGTCCAATGTCTGTCCTTCACGCGGATGTCCTGCCATCCAGAATGTAGAATAATCCATCAGAAGTTCTCTGGTGGAATAGGCTCTCAGCATCTTCATCTGCTGGTTGATGTCCAAGTCTATGAGTCCAGCCTTACCATTGGTCAGCATAAAATCAATGACCTGCAGGGTATCAGCTTGTGCAGAGCTGGCCTTATCGAAACGCCAACCCAACACCAGTTGTTCGGCTTCCTGTCCTATGACCGTCGTGTCAACAACACTCGTTAGCTCAGGCTGGTCAGGAAACGAAGGCTGAGGCACTAAAGACGAGGGTTCCCCATCAGTAACGGGGGCAGGTTGCCAGTCACCAAAATACTTGTCTATCTGAGCAATAACCTCGTCAGGGTCAAAGTCGCCCGCCATACAGATAGCTGTATTGTTAGGCACATACCATTTGGCAAAATAGTTCTTAATGTTCGTTATTGATGGATTCTTCAAATGTTCTTGTGTGCCAATAGTGGTTTGCATTCCATAAGGATGCGACGGGAACAATTTCTGCATCATGGCATCATAGACTTTCTGACCGTCTTCAGCCAGATAGATGTTATACTCTTCATAAACGGCCTCTAACTCCGTATGGAATCCTCTGATGGTCATATTCTTAAAACGGTCAGCCTCTATCTTCAGCCACGTCTCTATCTGGTTCGAAGGGATGTCTTCCACATAGCAAGTGCGGTCATGCCACGTATTAGCATTAGTACCCTCTGCACCTATCACAGCCATTATCTTGTCGTACTCATTAGGAATAAAGTATTTGGCTGCCAACTGTGATACGCTATCTATCTCGCGGTAGGCTTGACGACGCTGGTCTGGGTCGGTCAACAGGCGATACTTCTCGTAACGCGCCTCAATATCTGCCAAAAGGGGTGCTTCAGCCTCTGGGTCCGTCACGCCAAACTTACTTGTTCCTTTAAACATCAGATGCTCTAAATAGTGTGCCAATCCCGTCGTCTCAGCAGGGTCGTTCTTCGAGCCCGTTCGTACCACGATGTATGTCTGTATGCGTGGTTTCTCTTCATTGACAGAAAGATAGACTTTCAATCCGTTTTTCAACGTATAGATACGCGTCTTCATCGGGTCATCCTTCACCTCCTCGTACTTGTACTTGCTACAAGCACCCAGCAAAAGCACCGCCAACAACAGCAACAAAACTTTTCTCATAACTTATCCTTCTTTATTATTCTTCATAATCTACCTCGTGGTCAAGCTTCGAGATGAAGTCATCGAACACCTCCTGCTCCACGTCTCCCATAGCATACTCCTTCTGGGCATCCTTGCGAATCTCAGCAATCCATGCACGACGGGCACGGACATAATCCTCGCGAACACGTTGCATGGCGCTATCCGTCAGTTCGTCCAGCCCGTAATAATCCAATATCATCTTGTAGGTCCAAGCCCACTGATACTCCCGATAATGGTCGTTAATATCTTTAAAGCGCTCCAGCACTTCTTGGATGCTTTCCACTGCCCCGCTCTTGATGTCGCTCAACAAGCGCTCCTCCTCGCTGGCAGGTAACAATAATCCAGAGAGATCGTTCCACTTACCGATGCCTATCTCTGAAGTTGGCTTGCCCAAGAAGCCCTCTCTGACGGCACGTTTTAAGACGGCACCCATATAGATGCGTAACGCAATATCGTAGTACTTGATACCCTTACGAAGCGACGAAGCATTGATGATATATTCGTGGTAGTTGTACGACGACACATTGTCACCACCAGCCTGACGCAGAGCCTCAAGAATCTTCTTACCCTCAATTATCTCGCCAACGGTAAAAGGTGAGAGCCAGTCGAAATTGATGATACTCTTTCGGCAAGAAATTGTTCGCCTATCGCGCTTTGGCCATTTCTTGATGTCGCGGTAAAGACCTACGGTCGTAATGTTTCGGCCTGGCACGATATACATCGTCTCGTTGTAGGCTATCAGATAGGCAAACGGCAGTTTACGCATATCGGGATGATTCATCAGCTTTCCAAAACAGACACTAAACGCTCCTATCTTGGCAGGCATCAGTATATAGGCACCCGAGGCCGTCTTGGTACCACGCTCCAAAGTGCCATAGTGCAAGGGGCCCATCTTATAAGCGTGGTTCGAGAAATTAGTGTTGGAACCAGCATTGTAGAATGAGAACTCGCCACCAATGAGCAGGCTTGACTTATGGTGCGAAGCAGAGAAAGGACCACAGAAAGCAGCACACGCCTCACCGTTAGCCATGAACGAATTGGCGAAAAACACGCTGGCCTCGGCTGTGAAACCATTGGTAATCTGACAGGCCTCACCCACAAAACAGTCTTGCATCTTTACCGAGTTCGTGATGGAACAGCCATTACAAATGATAGAATTCTCGCAGATAACTCCTGTGCCAATGTACACTGAAGCATCAGCCGACGACATGATTGTGCAATCGCTCAAACGGGCAGCACCATTTATCTCGCAGTCGTCTTTCACCACCGTATTGGTTATCTCCTTTGAGTTGACTATCTTCACTCCATTGCCTATCGTTCCCCGCTCTGGTTGCGTAAAACGTATCTCCTCGTTGATAAGCCGTGTAATATTATCCCTCAGTTGCTTATCCTTGAAATACTTCACCATAAAGGAAGCTAATTGCGAATTCAAATCGTGGAACATCACCACATTGCCGTCGCCCATCTCATTGAGCACGCTGATAAGGTGTCCCTCGCCATAGGTAGCCCCCTCTGTGGTCTCCATCGTCGAAATATTCGAAATGTAGCAATTGTCGCCAATCGTATAATTATTGATATAATTTCCCACCCGCTCAATGAGGCAGTTGTCGCCTACGGTGACGTTTCGCAACGTGGCATCATTGATACCTGCACGTTTGTTGAAACCTTTCGTCACCTCAATCTGCTGGTCAAAGACACCCAAACGAATGTCTCCATAAAACACTACACGATGGAATCCGTAAGGCGAAAAGGCCTCGGCCACCATCACTTTATTCCAATCTTCTGCCCAACAGCTATTGCTTTCCAGCACATTGATTTCCTCACCTGTCAGATGTCTGTAGTTTTTTGTCACCATATTCTTTAATGTTTATTGCCTTTATTCTTCCTCGATATTATATAAAAAGTCATTGTATGGATATTTCTGGACGTGCAACTCGCGAACCCTCCGATAGAGCACCTCACGCAACTCGTCAACATTCTCCTTCTGCTTAGCAGAGATGAACAGACAGTCGCCTTGCATTTTAGCCATCCATGTACGCGTCAAATCTTCCAATGAGACGTTCTCCTTAGTTGGAGGAGTCAGGTCGTCATCGTCTTGCGGCGTCCACGTATATGCATCAATCTTGTTAAACACCAGCATCAGTGGCTTTTCTGCACAGCCCAAGTCGGCAAGTGTCTTTTCCACGATGCTGATTTGTTCTTCAAAATCTGGGTGAGAAATATCCACGACATGTACCAAAAGGTCTGCCTCACGAACTTCATCAAGTGTTGACTTAAAAGAGTCGACAAGGTCTGTAGGCAGTTTGCGGATAAAGCCAACGGTGTCTGCCAAAAGAAACGGCAGATTGTCTATCACCATCTTGCGGACTGTGGTGTCAAGCGTCGCAAAGAGTTTGTTTTCCGCAAAGACATCGCTTTTAGCCAGAAGGTTCATCATAGTTGACTTGCCCACGTTCGTATAACCTACCAACGCCACTCGAATTAGTCGCCCGCGATTCTTCCTCTGGGTTGTCTTCTGGCGGTCAATCTCTTCCAAGCGCTGTTTCAACAAAGTTATGCGATGCAAAATAATACGACGGTCCATCTCCAACTGTGTCTCACCAGGACCACGAAGACCCACAGAACCTTTTCCACCTCCACTGCCAGAGCCACCACCTTGACGCTCAAGGTGCGTCCACAACCGCTGCAGTCTGGGTAGCATGTAACGGTATTGCGCCAACTCTACTTGCGTCTTAGCCTCAGCGGTCTGGGCACGCATGGCGAAAATATCCAGAATAAGCGAGGTGCGATCCAATATCTTTACCTTCAGCTCTGCCTCAATATTACGTATTTGCTTAGCTGTCAGTTCGTCGTCAAAGATGACCATGCCTACTGGCTCATCGTCATCTTCCTTTTCCTTGATATATTGCCTAATTTCCTCTAACTTACCCTTTCCGACATACGTCACTTGGCTGGGCCCCTGCACTTTCTGCGTAAAGCGCTTCACAGTGACAGCACCAGCAGTATCTGCAAGAAACTCCAGTTCGTCCAAATATTCTTTAGTTTTCGCCTCATCCTGCTGTTGTGTTATCAATCCAACGAGTACAGCAGTCTCAGCCTTAACTTCCGAGATTACAAATTCTTTCATATATGGTTGCAAAGGTACAAAAAAAACTGAATTACACGCTACGAAAGAATATTTTTTTGTATCTTTGCAACCGATTTAAACACAACTTTATAAAATAAAACTTATGAGAGTTATTATTGAATCTGATTATCAGAAAATGTCGCAGTGGGCTGCTAATCACGTTATTGAACGTATCAATGCTTTTCAGCCTACTAAGGAGAAGCCATTTGTACTGGGTTTGCCCACTGGCTCTTCACCCGAGGGAATGTATGCTTGTCTGGTAAAGGCCAACAAGGAAGGTCGTGTGTCATTCAAGAACGTACTAACATTTAACATGGACGAATATGTAGGACTGCCTGAGTCACATCCAGAGAGTTACCACTCGTTCATGGCCCGTAATTTGTTCGACCATATTGACTGCCCTAAGGAGAATATCCACATTCTGAATGGAAATGCCGAGGACCTGGCAGCCGAATGTGCCCACTATGAGGAGATGATTCTGGAAGCTGGTGGTATCGACCTATTCATTGGTGGCATCGGCCCAGACGGGCATATTGCTTTCAACGAACCCTACTCTTCACTGACCAGCCGCACCCGTGTAAAAACGCTGACTTCCGACACCATTATAGCTAACAGCCGCTTCTTCGACAATGATGTCAATAAGGTGCCTAAGCTGGCACTGACTGTTGGCGTAGGTACTGTAATGGATGCTCGCGAGGTGATGATACTGGTGAACGGTCATCACAAGGCACGTGCTTTGAAAGCCGCAGTAGAAGGTGCCGTAACGCACGAGTGGACCATCTCGGCCCTACAAATGCACCAGCATGGCATCATCGTAGCAGATGAGCCTGCCACAGACGAGCTAAAGGTAGCTACTTACAAGTACTTTAAGGACATTGAGAAAGACAACCTGCTGTAAAAACTATTCGCATAAAACAATAAGCAGGCCTCACATAAAGTGAAGCCTGCTTGTTGTTTGTTTACTGAGTCTATTATTTGTTTGTACCAGACTTAGCCCCTTTTTGACCATCCTTATGATGTCCGTTGGACTGTCCTTTTGCATGTTCCCTACGTTCCCTAAGTTTCTTTAAAATATGGTCTTCCACGCTGTAGAAACGGCTCACTTGCTGGGCAGTTAGTACAGTAGCAAACTCATCAATGTATTTCAGTCGGATGCCTTGCGCCTGTTGCTGACGCTCCATGCGGCGTTTAGTACGCTCCAACTGCTCTTGGTCAGAGAGCGGCTTCTTGTCATCTCCTTTTGCCCCCTTTCCCTTTTTTGCTCCACACCAGAGTGCCGTCATCTCCTCGCTATAACGGCGATAGACGGATACAAACTTCGCTTTCTGCTCGTCAGTCATTTCCAATCGCAGAGCCAATTCGCTGACCCTTGCATTGAGGAACTGTTCGTTGACAGTAGCCCCTTTGTCTTTTTGTGCATTGGCTGTCAAACTCAACAGCAACAGCATCATGGTTAATGTCTTTTTCATAGTCCTTCTCTGTTTAATCTTTGTCTTCTCTATTTCTTATTCATAATCTATGGCATCCTCAATGTCATAGTATGACAACAATTGCACGTCTTCGTCAGAAAGACTGGCCAGAAAATCGTCAATGGGGCTCACGCTCTCCGTCTTTGCTATCTGCTGGTTCTCTGTACGATTCCAAAGACTGATGGCAGAAAACACCATCAAGGCAGCAATGGCTGCTGCCGCAGCATAACGTATCAAGGGACGAATGGTCACCTGTTGCCGCAGATGGTCTGTCTGACGGATAGCCTCCTCTGTTGTGCGCTCTATTAGTTGGCTCACATATTCAGGGCTTTCCGTATAAGGCATTCTCTTGCCCATGTTCTCAAACTCTTTCATTGTGCATGTTGTTTAATGTACTGTTTGATTTTTTCCGTTGCAAAGTGATAGTTAGTTTTTAGGGTATTGACGTTTTTGCCTGTGATGCGGGCTATTTCGTCGTAGCTCAGTTCGTCATAATAACGCAGGTTAAAGGCGATGCGTTGTTGGGTAGGCAACGTCAGCAGGGCTTTCTGAAAGAGCTTCTCTGCACGCCCCTCGTCCGCAGGTGTCTCTGCCTCCAGTTTGTTTGCCAGCGTCCCGCTGAGGTCGTCAATGCTCTGAAAGAGCCGCGTCTGTCTCCGCAGGTGTTGCAAAGCCTCGTTTGTGGCTATGCGGTACATCCAACTCTTCAGTTGGCCGTCGCCCTTATAGCTTGAGATGCTGCTGAATATTTTGATGCTCGTCTCCTGTAACACGTCTTCTGCGTCGTCGTGCCCCACCACAATACGGCGGATGTGCCAGTAAAGCGGCTCACCGTACTGTTTCATCAGCAGGCGGAAACCTCGTTCACGACCAGCGTTTGAGGTCAGCATCTCCAGCAATTGTCTTTCGCTTATTTCTGCGCTCATACATTCTTATGATTGCTAAGATGACGAAAAGTTAAAGGCAAAAGTCTTCTTTTTTATTATTTTTTTGTAATTTCGCACCATGAAACTTAAAGTCCGCGACCGTCAGATATTGCGCATAGTTCTGCCAGCTATTGTCACCAACATCACCGTGCCGCTTCTCGGATTGGTTGATACGGCCATCGTAGGACACATGGGTAGCGCCTCTTACATTGCTGCCATTGCCGTAGGTTCCATGATTTTCAACCTCCTCTACTGGGTGTTTGCATTTTTGCGGATGGGCACCAGCGGAATGACGGCACAGGCTCGTGGCCGCCGCGATTTTGCCGAAGCCCGACAATTGTTGGTAAATGCAGCCTTGCTGGCCATTGTTATCGCCCTGTTACTTCTGTTATTACAAATACCTTTGCGCGAACTGATGCTCTGGCTCATCTCCCCTACACCAGATGTTCGCCCGCTGGCCGTCACCTATTTCCATATCGTTGTTTGGGGAGCTCCTGCTATGCTACTACTCTATGCCCTTAGTGGCTGGTATATTGGCATGCAGAACACTCGCATCCCGATGTTCATCAGCATCATGCAAAACGTGGTGAACATCATTCTCTCGCTCCTGCTGGTCTATGGCTTCGGCATGAAGGTTGCGGGGGTTGCCTTAGGCACCGTCGTTGCCCAATACGCTGGCTTCTTCGTGGCGACCATTCTATTGTGGAAGTATTATCGTAAGATTTTAAGACGGGGAAGAACGAAGAACATCCAAAAGAGCACTCCCCCATTGGGATATATCCTGCGTAACCTTCCCTCACCCGCAACCCTTCGAACAGCCTTTTCCACCACTTATCGTGACATTTTCCTGCGCACACTTTGTCTCGTTGCCGTCAATCTGTTCTTCACCTCTGCGGGAGCCCGTCAAGGCGCAACCATTTTAGCGGTCAATACGCTGTTGCTCCAATTATACTTGCTGTTCTCCTACATTATGGATGGCTTTGCCTATGCTGGCGAAGCATTGGGAGGCCGCTTTTGGGGTGCAAGGGATTCTGCCGCTTTCCACGACCTTGTCCGAAGGCTTTTCGGCTGGGGCATTATTATGACTCTTCTTTTTACAGCCGTCTACGTCTTTGGCGGCATGCCGTTCCTCCGCCTGCTCACTGACGAGGCAGCAGTTGTCGAAGCCTCCAGAGCCTACGTCTGGTGGGCCTACCTCATACCTGCGGCAGGCATTACAGCCTTCATTTGGGACGGCATCTTTATTGGGATTACCCAGACGCGCGGCATGCTCCTTTCCGCTATCCTCTCCTCCTTGCTATTCTTTGCCGTAGCCACCAGTCTGATGGGTATTATCGGCAATCATGGCCTGTGGCTTGCCCAAGTGCTCTATCTCGCCATGCGTGGCCTCGTGCAGACGCTCGTTTATCGAACCATAAAATAACAAAAGTCGCGGCAGGCCCTATTGATGGCCCGCCGCTTCAATCTCGACACTATTACCAGCGAGTGGCTTAACACACTCACTTAGTCACTATCATTTTCTTCGTCGTGCCGTCACTCATCTTCACGATGTTCAGTCCGCGCTGTGGCTGACTCAACTGCTTGCCGCCGAGGTCATAACGAGTCTTCACGTAAGGTGCGTTCTTTAACGACTGATTTTCAATGCCAGAAACATCATTATTGATAAAGAAGAACTCTTTCCACTGGTCTGCCTGCTGATAAGCAGAGGTATAGCCCTCTGGAACTGATAATGTGCATGCCCATTTGTTGATGTCGTCCAGTGCTTGAGAACCGCAAGTGGGCGGAGTAATGGCACGGCTTATCAGCCTCGTCATAGCTGTGCAGTCAGAGAAAGCCTCTTTGCCAATAGTGCTTACGCTTGACCCGAAAACGAATTTGTCCAGACTGCTGCAACCAGAAAAGGCATATTCGCCAATAGAGGTTACACCATTTCCAATAGTCACGTTCTTTAGACTTGTACAACCGTAGAACTCGTTGGCACCGACTTCCGTTTCCTTGTCCGTAATGGTCACGTTGGTCAGTGACGTATTACGGTAGAAAGGAGAGTAGCCATAAGAACTACTCGTATTGTACGAAATATTGCGTCCGATATACACCGTTTCAAGCGGACAGTCTGCAAACAAAGGATTTGAGCCATTGGAGCCTAACTTTAATTCTGACTCTTGTTCCTCCATAGTCACCGTCTTTAGGCTGCTACAACCTGCAAACACATTATTGCCGATATTGGTCACAGACTGAGGGATTGTTATCGTAGTTAATGATTTGCAATTATTAAAAGCATAGGTATCTATCGTGCTGATATTGCTTCCTATCTGCATATCTGTCAATGAAGAACACCCAGAGAAAGTATAAGTCCCTATCGTTTGTACGCCCGTTCCTATCTTGGCAGATGTCATGCTGCTGCAACCATAAAAAGCATAGGTGCCCAGAGTTTCAACAGCATTGGGAACGACAATGCCTTGCAACTTTGAGCAACCTCGAAAGACGTTGTTTCCCAAAGAAGTTATTTGCTCTCCTAAAGTCGCAGTTTCTAAGCCAGTACATCCATCAAAAGCATAAGCACCGATTTGCGTTACATTGCTTCCTATTTCCAACGTTTGCAGCCCTATACTTTCAGAAAATGCTGACGAACCTATCTGCCCCGTGCAGTTAATATTTGCTGAATAACCTCCAGTTATGTTAGCAAATGCAGATGTTCCGATATTCCCTGTGTTATTTACTTTTAGCGATGACGAAATCTTAGAGGATGCAAAGGCATTGCTACCAATATCTCCATTGTTGCTAAGTTTTACTGTTTCCATTACAGTACATCCGTAAAAGGCGTATTGACTAATATCGCCCTCCAAGTCTACCTCTACATTCTTAATATATTTGTTGCCATAACATACATAAGGACGAATCTGTTTAACAGTTAGTGATATTCCTTGATTAGTAACCGTATTGCCAATATTTATATTCTCAGCCGACTCGTTATAGGCACAGTCAATCGCATCGCAGGTTCGCTCAGAGGGGCTGACGGGTACATATCTTATACCACCCACCTCGAACATGGAACTCAAGAACGGATAGACCGTCTTATTCGGCAAGGAAGTGTATTGTTCGTTAGCCACGTAGTTGACGGCTCCACTCGCATTGGCATATCCCGAAGGAGGTGTATTAGTTAGCCATATCACTTTCTTGGGCTGAGCCTTGTAAAATATATTGCTTCCTATTGATAGTAATCCTAAACCTATCGTTACAGATGCCAGATTGTGACAATTTCGGAAAGCATAACCACCTATAGATGTAACGCTGTAATTTTGGCCCTCAACATTGATGGTAGATGGAATTGTTATTGAAGTCATGTCTTCAGTCAAGCCAATAATGGTGGCTGTTAATTCGTCTTCATTCAGCACATATCCTACACCGTCTGTTTCAAAAGGAGGTGTGTTCGTAAAGTAGCAAGTTCCACTATTACCATTATAGGATAAGTATAGTTTATGTATATTCCCATCAAGATATTTTGAAACATTTAATGTGTACGATGATATAGGTGAATATAAACCATTGAAAAAAACTCTTACATCATCTATATAAACAGAATTGAAATCGCCAGAGTTGAGTTTTACTTCTATTGAATTCTCAGTAATGTAATATAAAGGATAGCCCTTATGTGTGCCGATGGCTTCATAATTGCTTATAATTACAGTTGCGGCATTGATGTTACATGCCATTAGGCAAAATAGTATTGCCAGTAAGAAGCGACTTTTAAATACTAATTTGTAATTCATAAAATAATGCAGTTTATTTATGTGAATGTTTATTTATTGTAGTTATTACTTATATTATATTAGGCTTAATATCACTATCCTTCTAAATCTGACAATCTGCTCTCCAAATCATCAATACTTTCAAGCAATTCTTCTAATTTTTTCGAATAGTCTTTGTAAAGCCCAGTAATTTTTTTACATGCATTACATTGAATTCCTTTTAATAAAGTCCCATTGACATCCACGTCAATAACTGATAATGCAGTATTCTCACAAAATGGACAAGTTGGATAACATACCATAATTTATTAGTTTTTTGTGCTTATAGCCACCCGAGATTCAGCGGTTAATACCATTTAAATGTGAAAGACGTGGGTGTCTCTACTTCTCGCCTATCCCATGTGAGGGCTCTCGCATCGCCTTGTGCAAGGATAAGCAACTCGAGTTAGCCCACGCCGTGAGATATTGTAAGACAGCATACCAACTAACAGGCATGCAGAGTACAATACACCCAACGCGGACGCTCCGTTGCGTTTCTTCTTGCACTTGAACTTGCGAGATTCTCACATAGAAGATAACGTTCCGTAAACGTCCTTTTCCAATAAAATATGCCCTCCTTGCCCTTGCGGACTAACAGGAGTCGGGCACAAAGGTACTAATAAGCGAGGAGAAAGCCAAAACATTTTTGGACTTTTTAGAGCGAGCGTACTTTCGACCGCAGTTCAGAGGTGGCTTATTGAACGTGACACAGAATACAGTATACAGTTTTCAAAATTGAAACTTTAAGGGTTCCCCAGCCTTGAGAAATATCCTATATATTTAGGCTATTAGTATATAAATACTAATACCTAATATATCATAGGACTCAAGGCTGACGAGGATAGGGCACGAGCGGAGTGCGGATAGTCCGCACCATGAGTGTGCT
>JAFLSF010000052.1 GCA_022511045.1 Prevotella sp. | reverse complement strand
ATATAACAAGGCTCTCCTAAAGCTTAGTTCCGAGTTCGATTCTCGGTCGGGGTACACAGGCGAGGTGAGTGTCAAAACTTGCCCCGCCTTTTGTTTATCTTACCTCTCGTTAAAAGTAAATTAGGGATTTGATGCAAGCGAGCCTATTGTATACCCTTTATCTACCCCATGTATACAAGTTGTATACCCCTAATATACAAACTGTATACTCCTGGTATACAAGTTGTATACGCGGCGTATACAAACAGCGAGCCTTACCCTTATCAATGACGAGCCCTATTCTCGTCCGCTTTAAGCCTTATCCTCACGCCCCGCAAGGCCTTGTCCTATACTTGTTAGAAGAAATCATCACAAAAACACCTCAACACCTACCCTAATCTCTCGGAACACCACTGCATAAAGGATTCCCAAAAGATAGGTGTTTTGCAAACTCATACAAATTCCCGCTTTTACACAAAATATTCTCCTAAATCCTTTGCCGTTTTCACAAATGTTAGTACCTTTGCAGCACTGCTTGTTAGCCCAGCAGTGGGTAAACAGGCGGTCTTATATATGAGAAAGACGTCTTCGAACGTCTGTCGTTGTAGAGCACGAACTTCGCAAATTCCTAACCTACAACAGGCAGATGACAACCGAAACGTCTACGTGGTGCGTTTCTATATTATTATGTGCATATAGTTCGTGCTGGCGTGGGCTAATAAGCGTTGTCTATCCTGTGTAGGTGGGGCAATGCGAAGGCCTGTGCTCTCGGGATGGACAGAGAAGCAGACACCTACGCCTTTTTTGTATCATAAGTTAGAGAAGCAACAAATTATACCGCCGACTTTGTGGTGTTTATAGGCGCATATAAATTATTATTGATCTAATATGAAAAGTAAAACAACAGCAACAGTTCTTAGTTTCTTTTTGGGAGGCTTTGGTATTCACCGTTTTTATCTTGGCCAATCAGGGTTAGGTATTTTATATCTTTTATTCTTTTGGACATTTATTCCAGCTTTTATTGCCTTAATAGATTTTATCCGACTACTGCTAATGAGCGAAGAGGAATTTAATCAGAAATATAACCTTACTGCCATAATTATGAGAGGGCAACAATCTACCCCAAACAACAATGTGAATACAGTTGCTATAAACATGGCTAGCCCTCAAGATAGCTCAAACTCAAGCAGTGAGGAAATCAAGAAGCTCTATGAACTAAAAGAAAAAGGAATAATAACCCAAGAAGAATTTGACTTAAAGAAAAAGACAATACTCTAAATATAAGATGATACATTTTATCAAATAACCCATTGGAAAAAGCAAACAAAGGCTGGAACATCCCTTTCGGATGCTCCAGCTTCTTTTTGTTTATATCAAGCCAAGGGCCCGAAGCACGTCGTTGAGGTTGGCCATGACAAGTAACAGTATGAGCAGGCCAAAGCCTATGTACTCGGCCTTTATCATGAAATCCTCAGAGGGTTTGCGGCGGGTAATTATTTCGTAAAGAAGAAACAGCACATGACCACCATCAAGGGCGGGAATGGGCAAGATGTTCATAAAAGCGAGGATAATAGAAAGGAAAGCGGTCATCTGCCAGAAGATGTGCCAATCCCATGTTGCGGGGAAAAGGTTACCGATGGCTCCAAAACCGCCCACCGACTTGGCACCCTCAGCACTGAAGACATACTTTAGGTCGTCAACATACGATGCTAAGACGCTCCAGCCATACTTGATGCCTGCGGGGAAACTCTCCCAAAACCCATATTCAATAGTGACGGGTTTATAAATGCTCGCCAGCGACTGAGGCATAAAGCCAAGTTTGAGGTCGGACGTTAAGAGAACATCTACGGTATCTTTATAGGATGCAATGGCCGTCCGCTCATAGACAATGGTGACGTTGCGTGCCTTGAGGCTGTCGGCCCCAGTAGTGGCTGTGGCTAGCAAGTCGGCACGATGGGCCAGCAGGTCAGTAAACTCAGTAAAAGAGTCAACCGACCGTCCATTGAGGGCGAGGATGCGGTCGCCCTTGACAAGTCCTATCTTGGCAGCAGGGCTATCATCTAAAACGCTGTCTATCACGGCAGGGATGAGTGGACGCACGAAAGCAGGGTCGGCTTTAATCATACCTAACATATTGAGGTCACCAGACAGTTCGATGCTCATCGGCTTGCCGTCGCGGATAATATCTACGCGGTGAGCCTCTGAAATGTCCCGATAGAGGTTGGCAGAAAACTCCTTAAAGGTGCCTTTATCTGTACCTACCAGAACGTCGCCATCCTTGAATCCATACGACTTAGCCTCTTGATTAAATTTCATGCCCATAGTCATGTCCTTGACGGGGACGTAACTTTCGCCCCAATAGAACAGAATCATGGAATAGATGAACAATGCCAACAGGAAATTGACCAATACGCCGCCTATCATCACAAGCAGACGCTGCCAAGCGGGTTTGGTGCGGAACTCCCAGGGCTGGGCAGGCTGTTTCATCTGGTCCGTATCGAAGCTCTCGTCTATCATACCCGATATTTTGCAATAGCCTCCCAACGGAATCCAGCCGATACCATACTCCGTATAACTGTTTTTGGGCTTGAACTTAAAGAGACTGAACTTGTAATCGAAGAAAATATAAAACTTCTCCACACGTATGCCAAAGAGTCTGGCAAAAAGGAAATGGCCGCCCTCGTGCAATAATACGAGTAACGAGAGCGCCATCACTAATTGTAATGCTTTGATTAAGAATATTTCCATTAGATAATTTTCTTATTATATTGATTTGTATTTTTATAGTTTCAATAATTCCGTAGCAATTTGCCTTGCTTCGACATCAGTAGCGACATAAGTGTCGTAATCAGGTGATGCGGAATAGGAGCAGCGCTGCATCGTTTCGCCAATAATATCGCTCATCTGGAGGAACTGGCAGCGGTCCTCAAGGAAGGCACGATTAACTATCTCGTTGGCGGCATTAACGATACACGGCATATTACCACCCTTGCGTACAGACTCAAAGGCTAACGCCAAACAACGGAACTTTTCAAGGTCGGGCTCCATGAACTCGAGGTTCTTGATAGAAAAGAGGTCAAGTCGTTCACCACTGAGCGGCAGACGATTGGGGAAGGAGAAAGCATATTGGATGGGTAGGCGCATATCGGGAACACCCATTTGCGCCTTAACGGCTCCATCGTGGAACTGAATAGCGCTATGAACGATACTCTGCGGATGAACTAAGACCTGTATCTGTTCGGCCTTGACGCCAAAAAGCCATTTGGCCTCAATAACCTCAAAACCTTTATTCATCATGGTGGCAGAGTCGATAGTTATCTTCGCTCCCATATCCCATGTAGGATGCTTGAGTGCGTCGGCCTTTGTCACCGTCTGGAGTTGCTCCAAGCTATAATTGCGGAAGGGACCGCCCGAAGCCGTCAGCAGTATTTTCTCAATAGGATTATCGCCCTCGCCTACCAAACACTGAAAAATGGCCGAGTGTTCACTATCAACGGGCAATATGGGCACATGATATTCTTTTGCGAGGTTGCCTATCAGTTCGCCAGCAACCACCAGCGTCTCTTTATTAGCCAGCGCAATAGCCTTACGGGCGCGGATGGCATGAATGGTGGGCGACAAGCCTGCGAAACCGACCATAGCCGTCAGCACCATGTTGATGGGCTCTGCCTCCACAATCTCATCTATCGCTTTGGCGCCAGCATACACTTTAACATCGGGGAGGTCGCTCATCAGTCGCTTTAATTCATCGTAGCGCTGTTCGTTACCAATGACTATAGCGGCAGGCCGAAAACGGTGTGCCTGCTCGGCCAGCAGCTCCACCCGATTGTTGGCTGTCAGCACATACACCTCATATAAGTCGCTGTGTTCTCCTATAACCTGCAAAGCCTGCGTGCCGATAGAACCCGTAGAGCCAAGAATGGCTATTTGTTTTTTTTGTATCTTTTCGTTCTTCATCGTTCGTTTCTTCTTTTAGCGAAGCGCCAACAGCCCATCTGGAATATTCATTACAATCTGTCGCTTGTCCATATCAATGTCCGTAATCAACTCATCGCTGGCAGGAACAAGTAACCCGTCCTCCAGTTCAAAAAGTACGTTAGCCGTCTGGTCGTTGATGGCAGCAATCGTACCTACCTCCTTGCCCGTTGTACCATCTACCAAACAGAAGCCTACAAGCATTCCCAAATTAAGGTTTTCATCCCCCGTCTCAGCCAGTTCGCGAGGGAAATAGACGTTGCTTCCCGTCAGTTCGCTAGCCCGTTCCTGCGTGTCTACATCGCTAAACTTGACAAATGCGAGGTTATCATTACGAAAACGATACTCCTCCATAAAGAACGGCACAAGAATACCATCAATATCAAGCACAAGATATTCGGCCTCCACACGGTCAAAGACATCGTCGTCCAATTGAAACGACACCTCGCCTCTCACGCCGTGCGGCTTGCCTAAGCGACCTATCTTGAAAACGTCCTCTTGCTTAATCATTCCACTCGTTCTATATGTGCGCCAAGGGCACGAAGGCGTTCCTCAATGTGTTCATAGCCTCGGTCTATTTGTTCGATGTTACTGATGGTGCTCACCCCCTCAGCGCTCATAGCGGCTATCAGCATAGCAATGCCTGCACGTATATCGGGACTGGACATTCGACAACCCCGAAGTTGGCGAGTTCGGTCGTGCCCTACGACGACTGCACGATGGGGGTCACATAAAATAATCTGCGCACCCATATCAATAAGGCGGTCGACGAAAAACAGACGGCTCTCAAACATCTTTTGGTGAAATAGCACAGAGCCTTGAGCCTGAGTGGCCACAACGATGAGTACCGACAAAAGGTCTGGCGTAAGTCCAGGCCAAGGAGCATCGGCTATGGTCATTATGGTACCGTCAATAAATGAGTCGACAACGTAGTGGGTCTGGCGGGGAACGAACAAGTCGTCGCCGTCGGCCTCTACTTTCACGCCCAGTCGGCGAAAGGCATCGGGGATAAAGCCTAAGTTCTCCTGCGACACGTTCTTGATGCGAACACCGCCGCCACACATAGCTGCCATACCTATGAACGAACCTATTTCAATCATATCTGGCAGCAATCGGTGTGTTGTACCTCGCAACTGACTAACACCCTCTATCGTGAGCAGGTTAGAGCCAATTCCCGTTATTTTCGCTCCCATACGGTTCAGCATCCGACAAAGTTGCTGGATGTAAGGCTCACAGGCAGCATTGTATATCGTGGTTGTACCTTGTGCCATAACGGCTGCCATAATGATGTTGGCCGTACCCGTTACGGAGGCCTCGTCGAGTAACATGTAACAACCCGTCAGTTGGCTGGCGGCAATCTCATAGACGTTGCGCGACTTTATCGGGCGAAACGCTGCTCCTAACTTTTCAAAGCCTAAAAAGTGGGTGTCCAATCGTCTGCGCCCTATCTTGTCCCCACCAGGTTGGGTAATGATAGTCTTGCCCATACGGGCCAGCAACGGACCTATCATCAAGACAGAACCACGTAACTGGGCAGACTTGCGGACGAACTCGTCGCTCTCCAGAAACTTCAGGTCCAATTCATCGGCTTGAAAAGTATAAGCATTTTCAGCCCTCGTCACTTTAACGCCTATCTCGCGCAACAACTGAATAAGGTTGTTCACATCGCGAATATCTGGAATATTGCTAATGGTTACAGGCTCGCTGGTCAGCAGCGTAGCACAGATTACCTGCAGAGCCTCGTTCTTAGCTCCCTGCGGGATAATGGTTCCTCGCAACAAATGTCCGCCTTCTATCTTGAATGAAGCCATATATCTTTCACTTTACTTTTTGCGCTTGCCGCGCTTGGAATCGTTGGCGTAAAGGGACTGGACACTACCAAAACGGAAAGTGTTCAAATCCAGTTGAATCTTGCCGTCTGTAAAACGTGCCAAATCGTCGGCCACTTTCTCATCATCTACCGAACCATAACTCCACGTCATTAAGTCGCGTTTCATCTGGTTGGCAGTCATACGCACCAATTCGTCACGTTCAGCCCCTTCTGGCATTGTCTTCAGTTGTTCAAAGAGTTCGCCTATCAACCGCCCGTAGTGACGCAGGTTTGCCTCATCGTCTTTCGTGGGATGTACCATTGGGGCAGGCTTGGCCAGCATACGTTCGGCATTACTCACGTCGAAGGGCCAGTCAATATCCAATTGCTTGTGACTCATCAGGTACAGATGGTCCCACAGCGTCTGCTCGTAGTCGCGACTATCGCGAATCTGCGGATTTTTGTTTTCCATCTGGCGTATAATGGTCTGTGCGCAACGCATACGTTCTTCTTTGGTAGGCAATCCAACGGCCACCTCTACCATCTTCTGTATCTCACGTCCGTACTCCGACACCACCAGCCTCTCACGCTGGGTGTTGTAGTCTAATCCTTTAATATCCATTTGTCGTATTCTAATTTTCTGTTTTTCCTATTGACTAAAGCAGGTTCTTGGGCTTAATGGCCACAAAATCCTTTAGGTAGAAAGGCACAAAATAGGCAACATCCTCAAACTGTTCGTTCAGAAAACGTTTCTCAGCCAAAGGCATCATCCACTTGGCCAAAGGCTCTACACCATCAATGTAGTGGGCATTAGGATGATTGACAACTTCCATACACTTCCCAGCCCCATTGCCAAAGAAATAGACAGGTCGCTTGTCAAGCCACTCTCTATATGTCTCTGCCGTCACCACATCAGCACCAACGGGACGAACCTCTTTTAGCGAACGGTCGTAAAGGGCGGCATATACCTCCATGCGGCGCGCATCCAGCATGGGACAGAGCAGCGGCTCCAGAATCGCATCCTGCTCCTCGTCTACTTCCACCTTCTCGCCCAGCAACACGGGAACGCACAGCAGTTCCAGCGTAGGAACGGCAATAAGTTTCAAATCGCGCCCATAGCAGATACCCTTAGCCATTGACACGCCGATGCGTAATCCCGTATAAGAGCCAGGACCACAACTCACCGCTACAGCATCAAACGGAATAGCATGATTGTCTGTAAACGATAGTGCTTCGTCAACCATCGTCCCCAACTTTTCAGCTCCCGCACCATGCTCGCCTCGCTCTGCCTGCTCGAAAATACACTGCCCATCTTGCGACACAGCCACCGAACAGACGCTCGTACTCGTCTCTATATGTAGTATGCAAGCCATGATTTTGCAAATAAAATCAATTTCAGCGTGCAAAGATACAAAAAAACTCGCTATTTTCATCCTACAACACATAACTTTTTCTTCTCCCTTTTCCTTATTTCTGATTTGTAAAGCAATAAAGACATTTATTAGAAAGCAACCGCCTAAAAAATCCGTAAAATGATAGCGAGTGGCGAGAATAGGCCTCACGGCCGACGAGGATAGGGCTCAAAGGCCACGAGGCCTATACACATCACCATCAAAACCTATACTCAATTGAATAACTATCGATAGTAATAGCACTTTTAAAATGAAAATAAACCGCAAGTTCTTTTGGCTTTTTGTCTGCTTATTCGTACCTTTGCAGAACAAAAAAAAGAAGACAAAGCGCTATGATACAATCAATGACGGGTTACGGTAAGGCCGTAGTCAATTACAACGGAAAGAAAATACACGTAGAAATCAAGTCGTTAAACTCGAAACAACTGGACCTCTCAACACGTATCCCCCAGCTGTATCGAGAAAAGGAAATGGAGATACGCCAACTTATTGGCGAGTGTCTGACAAGGGGAAAGGTGGAGTTCTGCCTGTACATAGAAAGCGAAGACGCAACAGAGGCACATCCCGTAAACACGAAGTTGATGCAGAATTACTACGAACAACTAAAAGGCTTTGCCGAAGACAACCACTTCGAGGGTGTCGATTGGATACGCACATTAGTGCGGATGCCTGACGTAATGACGAAAACTGAGGTTGAGGTATTGGCGGAAGACGAGTGGCTGATGGTGCGGCAAGGAGTACAAGAGGCCATAGGGCACTTGGTAGACTTCCGCACGCAGGAGGGTGCTGCGCTGGAGAAGAAGTTTGGCGAGAAATTAGACAACATTGAGCGGCTAATGCACGACATTGAACCTTACGAGAAAGCTCGCGTGGAGAAGATTCGTCAGCGTATTGTGGACGGACTGAAGCAGCTGACGGAGGTGGAGTATGACCAGAACCGATTGGAACAGGAGCTTATCTATTATATTGAAAAGTTGGATATCAGCGAGGAGAAACAGCGACTAACCAATCACTTGAAGTACTTCCGTGAGACGATGACAGACCAGGCTGGACAAGGTAAAAAGTTAGGATTCATTGCCCAAGAGATGGGGCGTGAAATCAACACTACGGGTTCGAAATCAAATCAGGCAGAGATGCAAAACATCGTTGTCATGATGAAAGACGAGTTGGAACAAATTAAGGAGCAAGTGTTGAACGTGCTGTAAAGATAGCAAAGAAAAAGACAAATAAACGATATGCGAGGTAAACTAATTATCTTTTCCGCTCCCAGCGGTAGTGGAAAATCAACCATCGTACAATGGCTCATGCGGGAACATCCAGAACTAAATCTGTGTTTCTCCGTATCATGTACCTCCAGAGCTCCAAGAGGTACGGAGCAGAACGGGGTGGAGTATTTCTTTTTATCTCCAGAGGAGTTTCGCAAGAAAATAGAACAAGACGAATTTTTAGAATACGAAGAGGTATATCACGACCGCTTCTATGGAACATTGAAAGCACAAGTGGAACACCAGCGAGAGTTGGGACAGAACGTTGTGTTCGACGTAGACGTGAAGGGCAGCGTGAACATTAAACAGTATTATGGTGGCGAAGCAAGGAGTATTTTCATTCAGCCTCCTTCCGTCGAAGAGTTGCAGAGGCGTTTAGAGCACCGTGCCACAGACGCTCCAGAGGCCATTGCCGAGCGATTAGCAAAGGCAGAATACGAGATGACCTTCGCTCCACAATTCGACTATGTTGTCGTAAATGATGATTTAGAGTTGGCAAAACAAGAAGCACTCAGCCTCGTACAGGACTTTTTAAACGGCTAAACCAGAAACACATCAAGTATGAAAGTCGGCCTCTTTGGCGGTTCGTTCAACCCCATCCATAACGGACACATTGCTTTGGCTAAGGCGATATTGGAGCAATATGGGCTGGACGAGGTTTGGCTGATGGTATCTCCCCAGAATCCGCTAAAGCAACAAGACGACCTATTAGCCGACGAACTGCGCTACGAAATGGCACAAAAAGCGTTGGAGGGTGTTAAGGGAATCAGAGCCTGCGACTACGAGTTCCGTCTTCCGCGTCCCTCCTACACTTGGAATACGCTACAAAATCTGAGCAAAGACTACCCACAACATACCTTTATCCTACTGATAGGCGGCGACAATTGGGCACGTTTCCAACGCTGGTATCATTGGAAAGACATCTTGCACCACTATCAAGTAATTGTCTATCCCCGCGACGAGCATCCTGGTACCATTAACCTTCCCCTTCTTGACATAAGCAGTACAGACATCCGACAAAGGGTTCAGAGAAGCGAAAGCATTGAGGGATTGGTGCCCCAGAGCATCATCCCATTGGTTGAGCAGCATTATCACTCCGCCAACTATTCAACATCAGAGTTAAGACTGTTGCACGAACACCTTTACAAAATCACGGCAGAGGTTATTCGTATCTGCCAGAAACACCATCTCTGCTATTTTCTCATAGGTGGTTCGGCCATCGGCGTATACTATTGGGACGGCATCATTCCCTGGGACGACGACGTAGACATCGGCATGCCGCGCAAGGACTACGAACGTTTTCTAAAGATAGCACCCAGCGAACTAGACGAGAAATACTTCCTGCAATATTTCGAGACGGAGGAGCATACGCCTTATTGGTTTGCTAAGATAAGGGAGCACGGAACACTCTATGTTGAGAGTCACTTTAAGCGTTTGCAGATTCATCATGGAATCTTCGTAGACATATTCCCCTTTGACGAAATACCTAATCAGCATTGGTTAGAGAAACTACAATACCACACATTTGGATTCCTCCACGCGTGTTATATAGGTAAGGAACTGTGGCAATGGAAACACTGCGGCAAATGTATGGTAGACGAGCCCCTCAAGCGTGGCTATCTGCCTTGCCTTATCACTCGAATTATCAACACGTTTGTCAGCAAAAGGACGCTTTGGCAATTGATTCGCTACGTTCAAACTCTCTGTAACGGCAAGGGTAAACGATACTGTAAGAACATCATGACCAAGAGCGACAAAATTCCTGTTGTGGATGTTAACCCGCCGCAAACGGGAACATTCGGCCCTCTGAAGGCCTGCGTGCCCCAGCATTTGAGAGAGTACCTGCTGACACATTATGGTAGCATACAAAAGGAACTGCCCAAAGAACAACGGCAGAACCACAAACCCGACTGCCTTAGTTTTGCAACCTCCTAAAGGGCTGACATGTAGAAAACGCCACGAAGATGGCAGAAAGTCGCAAATAATTCGTATCTTTGCACCCAAACAGACACACATGAAGCATCCAGCAAACATTGACGTAGCTGTACTACTGCTGTTCTTCAACCGCCCCGAGTCATTCGCTCAGGTATTTGCAGAAGTGAAGAAAGCACGCCCTTCACGGCTGTTTCTCTATCAAGACGGACCGCGAGGAGAGCACGACATGACTGGCATCATGGCGTGTCGTATGGTTGCCGAGGAAATAGATTGGGAGTGCGAGGTACACCGCATGTATCAAGAGAAAAACTACGGATGCGACCCTTCAGAGTATATCTCGCAGAAATGGGCCTTCTCTATCGTTGACAAATGTATCGTACTCGAGGACGACGACGTGCCCTCACAGTCGTTCTTCCCATTCTGTAAGGAGATGCTCGACCGCTATGAACACGACGAACGCATTGTGATGGTATCTGGTTTCAATACGGACGAGGTGACGACAGGCGTTCCCGACGACTATTTCTTCACTACCGTCTTCTCCATCTGGGGATGGGCATCATGGCGGAGAGTCATTGACCAATGGGACGGCCAGTATTCCTTCCTTGACGACGACTATAACATGCACCAATTGCGGCAAGTAGTCAAAGAACGTCGTTACCGCAAGACTATGCTCCAGATGTGCTACGACCATCGCGCACTCCACAAGGAGTATTACGAGAGTATCTTTTGGGCGTCGATGATGTTCAACAACGGGCTAGCCATCATGCCTACGAAGAACATGATTAACAACTTGGGTGTAACGGCAGGAGACTCGACCCACTATGCGGGCAGTCTGGAGACTCTGCCCAAACGTCTCCGCCGCATCTTCACCATGAAACGCTACGAGATAGACTTCCCACTAAGGAATCCGCGCTTTGTCATAGAGAACATAGACTATCTGCACCGCTTCTACAAGGTGAATGCCTACGGCCACCCCTGGGTGAAAATCCTATATTCGTTAGAGGAATTATGGCTCAACCTGCGCTACGGAAACTTTACATTCATCTGGAAGTCCCTAAAGAATCGCATGGTTAAGTTGTTGGGAAGAAAGAAATACAAGTGACCTATGGAGACCAGCACCCTACCCGTCAAGAAAGCACGCTTAGAGTGGCTTGACGCCCTGCGCGGCTTCACCATGATATTGGTCGTGGCCTATCACGTGTGTCAGCAGGGGTTTATGATGCCTGTCAAAGTGTCTTCATCTATGCCTTTCCTCGTGTTGTTCCGTATGCCGCTATTCTTCTTTGTCAGCGGGTTCTTGGCCTATAAGGCAGGGCAGCAGTGGAACCTCTCAACGTTAGTCAGCATGACGTGTAAGAAGTTGCGCGTGCAACTTATTCCCACCATCGTATTCTTCCTCTTTGCCGCCGCCGTCATTGGTACAGAGCCTACCTACATGGAAAACCTTACCACCAAGTTCCTCTCCACCACTAAGGGCGGCTATTGGTTTACGCTGGCTCTACTCTACATGTTTATCATTTACTATGCGTTTGCCTACATTGAGAGTAAGCTCAGGTGGAAGTCGTGTGTACCCATTCTGCTGCTGTTCATCCTTTCCATGATAATCTACGAAACGTGCTACCTGCCCCGCCATTTCTGGTGGGCTTATGGCTATCGACCCATCGTCTATCACTCGTGGCTGCATACCACCAGCCTGTTACAGGTAATGCAGTTCCTCCCCTTTTTCCTCTTTGGCAATATTGTGCGCCGCTATTGGGATAGTGCTCAGCGTATCATGGACAGCAAGTGGTTCTTTCCAACCATCGTGGTGGTGGTGGTCTTTTGTACGCTGGATGCACTCAAATGGCACACCTTACGCATGGAGTGGGCCAACCTGCCGACCACATTAGCCAAGTTTACGCTGCTGATAGTCGTCTTCATGTACTTCCGACACTACCACCAGTACTTCACCAAGATGACGTGGGTCGGACGCTCTTTGCAGTACATTGGCCGCCGCACGCTGGACATCTATCTCATTCACTTCTTGTTTATGCCCAATCTGCCTGGCGTCGGTAACTTCTTCAGTGCCTATCGGCATAATTTCATGATGGACACTACACTCTCTGTACTGATAGGATTGGTCATCATCGGTTTCTGCATCATTACGTCGAACATCCTGCGAGTGAGCCCATTCCTGCGGAAATACCTCTTTGGAAAGTAAAACCATCACATGACAACAACACCTGCACCCAAGAAAACACGCTTAGAGTGGCTCGATGCTCTGCGCGGCTTCACAATGATAATGGTCGTAGCCAACCACGTGTGCAACTTCACGTTCATACTGCCCTACCAGTACTCCTCGTCCATGCACTTCCTCATTCTGTTCCGCATGCCGCTGTTCTTCTTTGTCAGCGGGTTCTTGGCCTATAAGGCTGGACTAACGTGGAACCTCGGAACACTCCGCGACCTGCTGGTCAAGAAGTTCAAGGTACAGACCATTCCCACCATTGTCTTTTTCCTGTTGGGAGCCGTCATTCTGGGCAAAAGTTTCGGGCCTACGGTGATGGACTGGTTGGAGAAACCCACCAAAGGCGGCTATTGGTTCACCATTACATTGCTCTACATGTTCGTCATCTACTACCTTTTCTCCTACCTGGAAAGTAAGCTCAAGTGGCAGACCTGCATCCCCATCATCCTATTGTTCCTCGTAGCCTTATGCCTCTACGAAACATGCTACCAACCAAAGTACTTTGCGTGGGCTATGGGGCACAAAGGGCCACGCAACGAATTCGTGCGCTACGCCAGTCTGGAACAGTTGTTCATGTATTTTCCTTTCTTCGTTTACGGCAACATCGTGCGCCGCTATTGGAACAACGCCCAGCGACTAATGGACTCCAAGTGGTTCTTTCCCGTTATCATTCTCATAGCCATCTTCTCAGCATTAGACTCGCAGAAGTGGCATACTATGAAGGGAGCGTGGGCCATTCTGCCGCTTACGATGGCTCGTCTGTCGCTACTCACCATCGTCTTTATGTACTTCCGACACTATCAGCAATACCTTACCAAGTACACAGTCATAGGCAGCACCCTGCAATACATCGGCCGCCGCACGCTTGATATTTACCTCATCCACTTGCTGTTCCTGCCCAACCTGCCTACCATCGGCGCTTTCTTCAAGGCCAATCAGCACAATTTCATCATAGACACCACACTCAGCGTCCTCATTGCATTGGTGGTCATCGGCTTCTGTTGCATCACCTCAAACATCCTGCGCATCAGCCCCTTCTTCCGAAAGTGGCTCTTTGGCAGGTAACGAGGTCTATCGTCATTTGTCGCCATAATGGGAGCGCAAGGAAACGACCGATACATATACTTCTAAATCATGTATCTCGTAAATCATCCGATATTGTTTATTGATACGGCGCGACCACGTTTCCTCAAAAACAAAATGCCGTAAATGCTCCACCTGCCCCGTACCTGTGCGAGGATGCTCTTGGAGTTCAAGCAGCATCTTGGCTATCTTTCTGATGGTGGGCTTGTCACCACTCCGCTTAATGATGGCTAACTCTGCTTTGGCTGCCTCCGAGAGAAATACGACGTAGGCCATCAGCTACAAGGAGCTGATGAAATCTGTTATGTCCTCCTTAGTCTCAAGACGCGTAAACTTTGCACCAGAAAGGTGTGCCTCGGCTATGTCGTCCTCAACAGCTTTCACGTTACGGGAATCTGCAAAGAATGTATCGCCCGACGGACTGATGTCGTAGGGGTCAACCTGATATGACGTTTCTTGCAACTTGCTTGCAAGCCAGTTGCGGTCTTCCTGTGAAAGAGATAATCCTTGCAAATAAGTCCAAAGATTGTTTAGCGCAAATGTGGTCATAGCATAAAACGTTTTATTCCGCCTGCAAATATACGACAAATAAACGAGACGCGCAAACTTTTCTTGTTTTTTCCTTTCTTCGTTTATAGCAACTACGCACGCCACTCACTATCGTCTTTATATACCTTCATCAGCCACGAGAGTACGCCTCATCATCACCGAGCCTATTGTATACCCCTTGTCTCCCGTGCGTATACACTTTGTATACTCC
>JAFLSF010000051.1 GCA_022511045.1 Prevotella sp. | reverse complement strand
CTGCTCACCGTGCTTCTAAGCATGGTTGGAGCAAACGTATTCGCTCACGACATTGAGGTGGAGAATGATGATAGCGTGACCATTTACTACAATTTCATCAATGACGGCACGGAGTTGGAAGTTACGTATCGTGGAGAGGACTATTATGATAGTGACAGATATACGGGAAATGTCGCCATACCAGAATCAGCTACATATAATGGCACAACTTACAGCGTGACATCTATTGGCGACCATGCTTTTTTTTATTGTTGGGATTTAACCTCTGTAACCATTGGCAATAACGTGACATCTATTCGCGATTCGGCATTCTCCAACTGCAAAGGTTTAATTTCTGTAACTATTGGCAATAACGTGAATACCATAAGAGTGCATGCTTTCTCTTGGTGCAGTAGTCTTACATCAATAACTGTTGCTGATGGGAACTCTGTATATGATTCTCGCAATAACTGCAATGCTATTATAGAAACAGCCAGTAATCAATTAATAGCAGGTTGTCAAAATACTACAATCCCCAATGATGTAACATGCATTGGCAGCTCCGCTTTTAGAGGTTGTATTACCTCTTTATCCATTCCTAACAATGTAAAACATATCGAAGGTTATGCTTTCTCTGATTGTACGGGCTTGACAGAGGTGACCATCCCAAATAGTGTGACATATATTGGCGGCAGTGCTTTCTCTGGCTGTAGTGGGCTAACCTCAATAATAGTTGAAGATGGAAATACTGTATATGACTCCCGTAATAATTGTAATGCCATTATAGAAACGGCTACCAATACATTGCTCACAGGTTGTAAAAACACAACTATTCCTAATGATATAACATCAATAGAATCTCAAGCTTTCATGTATTGTGAATTAACCTCTATCATAATTCCTAACAATGTAACCTCTATAGGAATAAATGCTTTCTCAGGTTGTAAAAAAATGACTTCTATAACCATTGGCAATAACGTGACATCCATTGGCAGTTCGGCATTCCGTGACTGCACGAGTTTAGCCTCAATAACTATCCCCAATAGTGTAACATCCATTGATTATGGTGCTTTTGATGGTTGTTATAACCTAAAATCTGTCATGTCGCTAATTGAAGAACCATTTACCATAGACAAAGATGTTTTCTTGGTGCTGATGGGCGGTGGTGGTGGTATGCGCGCTCATGCTACACTCTACGTTCCACAGGGCACTAAAGAAAAGTATCTGGCAACAGAGGGCTGGGCGGATAATTTTGTTAATATCGTGGAAATGGACCATGATGATATAACATTAGGCGCAGTCGGCAAGGGAACGTATTGCAGCAATTATGACTTGGACTTTACAGACGTTGATGGACTGAAAGCCTACATCGCCAGCGGCTACGACTATGCGACGGGAACAGTGCTGCTGACCAACGTAAAAGAGGTGCCTGCTGGTACGGGCGTTATGCTGATGGGCACAGAAGGAACGTATCAAGTGCCCTACTGCTCTGAGAAATCGCAGTACTACTATCTGAACATGCTGAAGGGTACGTTAAACGAACAACCACTTCCCCAGACGGAGGACGGCTACACCAACTATATCTTTGCAAACGGAGCAGACGGCTGGATGTTCTATCTGTCATCGGGCAACGGCAATATTCCAGCCCACAAAGCGTATCTGCAAATACCTACCGTTGCGGCCGAAGCTCGCCCGATGTTGAACTTTGTGATTGACGATGAAACAACGGGCACTGACGACGCGTTGATGAATAACGTAGAATCAACAGACGGAAAAGTGTACAACCTAAATGGTCAGCGCGTGGAGCAGCCCAAGCAGGGTATTTACATCCAGAATGGAAAGAAAGTAATCATTCGTTGAATACTAATAAAAGAAAAAGATTATGAAAAAGAAGAAGTATGAATTTCCCGAGATGAGTATCGTGAGGGTTGAGCTGCCAAATCTTTTGGCAGGTTCACTAACAGAAGGCGAAACAGAAAGTTCTGGTACCGGTAGCGGCGAGGTAGATCCTGGTGATGCTGGCTGACACGTTAGTATTGAACGGGTTGCATTTCTACTTCGAGTGGAAAACTCCTAAATAAATAATTGCCCCACTACTCTTAAAATAGTGGGGCTTTTTATTTCTCCATCCTTAATGCTTATGATGGAGTGTAATGTAGCTAATTAGAATAAGTAAGCAACGGATACTTGCCAAGTATTGAATTTAGCATTACCTTCTGTTTTCTCTTTGCCTGTCAAGAAGTCTTTTAGTTTAAATTCACCTGTCTTGCTGAGGGCAAAATTATAGTTAATCTTTGCCTGCACGTGACCTAATATTGTGGCACCCAAACCTACGTTAGCACTGAGGTTAGAACTCTTGAGCGTCCAAGTGCTTTTGGCAATGTTGGCTTCTTCAGAGAGTGTCTTGTCGCTACCGATGTTAAAGCCGAACTGGGGGCCTGCAAAAAGGAACACCTCTGCTAAGTTAGCCATACCAAAACCATAGCGGACGTTGATGGGAATCTGGATAGACTGAGCCTTCAGAGTCGTTGACCCGTCTTCATGGCTGGCTTTTCCTTCGCGCTGGTCGTAAAGGGCGGAGGCATCAAAGCCTAATCCGATGAGTGGAAGCGAGAACTGGACGGTGGGACCTACGAAGAAACCTGTGCGGCTCTTCAAGCTACCCTCTATATCCTTCACTGAGGGGTTCGTCATGTTCAGACCTGCCTGCAGGCCGAACTTCACTTGTGCTTTTGATGGTATAGCGATGGCAACAACCATCAGTACCATTACTAATGTTTTTTTCATGTCTTTATGATGTTATTAAAGTTAATGTCTCTGGCGACGAACACTGACGCGGGCGGTACCTGACGAACTGCCTCCACCGCTGCTACGGCGTGTCTTACTACTTTTGCGGACACTGGTCTTGCTTGCCTCACCGCCGTCTTTTGCCTTCTTCATGGCTTTCAACTCTTTCGGGTCTATCTTGCTGATGGAGTCAAGAGAGTCTTTATGGCTCTTGTCACCGAAGATGTTCTGCTCGAAAGTCTTCAGTTCGGCCTCGATGCGTTGTTGTTCCTTGGCCAATGCTGAGTCGTTGGGGCAATACTGGGCTAATGTCTTGCCTAACATGTTGTTCGTCTTATATATCTTTCCGTTGTAACGGTTCAGCGTGAAATAGTCGTCCATTGACATTGTGGCCGCATTATTCAAGTTACTAGTCATCAGTGTCTGGCGGCTCAAGAACGGCTCTAAATCGGAGTATTTTACCCAGAAAAGCGGATATTTGGAAGCCTCGCCGCCAAAGTCATCTTCGCGAACCATAACGGGGCATAGCGAAAGTACCTTGCGGTGGAAGGTGGCGTTGGCTTGATCGTAGTAAGCGCTCTCCTTTAGGTAATACATCTTCACCTCGGCAGATGGAATGTCGCTGTTGTCGACGCGTATCTTGCCGTCTTTCTCTTCATAAAAGATATGATAGTTGTCAAGCACCGTCTTCATCTGTACCTTAGACGAGTCGTTAAATACTTCATTGCCGTCTAGGCGATATTCGTAGACAGGGATATAGCCATTCAGTGCAAGCTTGAAGATGTAGGTAAAGAGGTTCACCTGCTTGTCAATCGGCTCTACTGGATAATAGAGGCCTGCGTTGGCATCTTTGTTGAGGTCTATCTCACGATAGATGTCACGCCGCCATACTACATCCTCTGGCATATCAATAGCTGTTGGGAACATCAGACGGGCTCGCAACGTCATACCTTGATTTTGCGAATTCTGCTGAGCCTGTTGCTGTTGTTGCTGGCGGCGTTGTTTGGGTTGAGCCTGTACGACACTAATAGATAAAAGGCAAACGATAGATGATAAACCAACGAGCTTGGCCCATCTGTCTTTTGCCATATTGTTTAAAAGCTTTTTCATATATCTTTTGTTCTTTGATTCGTTACTACTGTCGCGTTTGTCCATTTAAGACGGGTTCTTTATTTAACAATGACCTCCATCGAGGCATTTAGCTTGCGCTGTATGCCGTCTGGACCAATAGCATTGACACGTGAGATGTAGAAGCGGCGATTGCGCTGCAGTTTGCGGAACGTATCTTTTTGGCGAGCCGAGAAATGGCTGCCGTCGCTCACCATAGGTACGGCATTACCCATGTTGTCGAAGAATACCGTCTCGAAGCTCTGTACCGTGAAAGCAATATCAAGAATACCATCATCAATGGCAGCACCAATGCCGTCGACGGCCATCAACTGAGCTTTTGACAAGCCACCGCCTTTATAGCGTATTGGACTTCCACTCTCGTCTTTCATGGCAATATAGGGAGTGGGGTCTGGCAGACGGCGTACACGGAATGTGTATTGTCCCATCTGTTGTGGACGACCTGTGTTGGTAGATGTAATGGTGATGGTTACATCTTGACCGACTGTTGACGGACGCGCAATGTAGCGGCCTGGGCCGACAGGTTGCAGGGTGCCACCCGTCATAGAGGCCTGTACTTTGTTGACAGGAACACCAGGCACGGAGACGCTCAACGGGTTGTTATAGCCTGCATAGAGCACGTTCATCAAGTCGGCACTAACCGTAGCCGATGGGTCTACCACCGTGTATTTCTGTTCAAAATCACGTTTGATAAGTTCCCTATTTCCGTTTTGCATCTGGATATATCCTGCTAACGTGAAGTCGCCAGTACGTCCAGCTATCGTCTCGTAGAGGCCATTAGGCAGGTCTACTTCCTTGCCGCCGATGAAAATCTGAGGCACTTGGGTGGTGTCAATGGCAGCCATTACAATGTGAGCCGAAAACTTGTCACCGCGAATGATAGTCTGTGAATTGGGAATGACAAATGCGTTGAGAGCATTGACACGTATATCTTTCACATCTATGTTTGAAACTAAAGTGTGTAGCACCTCACCCTCAGCATAACGCACGTCGTTCTGCAACTTACTTAGCAACGTGACAGCAGCAGCGGCGGGCATTGACTCAAACATGTATTCCTGCCAATTCTTACCCAGTGTTCTGGCATCTTCTGGAATATCTGTCGTGAGGTTCGAGGCTATCATTTTCTTCTGATGCTCATCGGTCACCATCTTCAGCATCATATCGCGATACTTATTGATAGTTTCATACAATTCTTTACCGCGTCCACGACTTGGCGACAACATCACCTGATTGGCAGCTTCCAAATCTTCCTTGTTGCGGATGTGCTGTGGGTCCCCATCACGTCCATCAGCCTCCTGTACAATAGCTAATTTGAGGTCAGCCACAAGGTTATATAAGTCATCGCTCATCTGCTTCACCTTCTGCGACTTGTCAAACCATTGCTTTACCTTTTGTGGGTTCTTCTTCATCTGCTCCGCAAAGTCGTCATACAATGCCTGGTTCTCCTTCGTAGCGTTTTCTGTGGTGCGCTTTAGACTTTCCTCTACGATAGAGAAACCGTTGAGCACCTCGTTCGATACGTTCAACGCAAGCATAGCCATCAGTACAACGTACATCAGGTTAATCATCTTTTGGCGCGGAGAGACCGGTCTTTTCTTAATTGCCATAATTCTAAATAGGTCTTATAGTCCGTCCCATTGATATTATTAGCCCAGAGGAGCCTTCGGCATATTTACCGTCATAGCCTCAATCATGCGGGCATATATCTTGTTCAGCTCTATAATCTGTTGAGCCATGTGGCGTGTCTGCTCGTTAATTTCGTCAATGGTGCTGATTTGTGATGAGGCACTCTTTAGCTGCATTTCATAAACACGGCTGATGCCTGTTAGCGTACGGTTCAGATTCTCCATCTCCTCAGAGTCGCGAGTCAATCGCTGGCTCTGCTCCGATACTTGAGCCAACATCTCTGTTAGGCGGTTCAGTTCATCAATATAATTAGATGTAGCCTCTTTTAGTTCGTCACCCATCGTCAGCGTCTCTGGCTGTTGAGCAACACTACTACCGAGGTTGCCGCCATTGAAACTGATGGATTCTCCTGTTCCGTTTGCGACTATATCCGTATTACCACCTATATTGCTACCACCATTGATAATTACGGTGCCTCCACCAGCAACTGCAGGAGCCACAACATTGTCCGTTTGTTCTTCGTCACCATCACTCATGTGTATGTCTAACTCCATGCCGTCTGTTGTCTTGTCAAAGGGACGGTCGAAGGCTGATATAAAGAACACGAAAACCTCCGTTCCCATACCCAAAAACAGGAAGAAGTTAGCTCCTGGCAAATGGGTTAGTTTAAACAAGGTACCCAGAATAACGATAGAGGCTCCCCAGCTGTAGGCGTAGTTTAGAAATGTTTGTCCTGCTACGCTGTCCATCCACTTCTGTAAGCGGTAGACCATATTTAATTTGCTGTATGTTGTCATTTTGTTTACGATTTTAGTCTTTCAGTGCAGAAGCATATATTTTACTAATCACTTTTTCTTAGCTTTTTTTATCTTCATCTTGTCGCTAGTGGTGTTTGCCAAAGAGCGGACACAGCGGAAACCAATATAAGAACGTGGCTGGTTCTGATATTCATACGAACGCCATGCGGAGCGGATATAGCTCTCGGGGTCTTTCCAAGAACCACCGCGCACACTCTTTTTCTTGAGTCTGTAAGGGTCTTCTTTGGCCGCATTGTAGCGCAATTGCGGGTTAATGTCGTTCATAGCCTCTACACCAGCCTCAGTATAGATGGTGCTACACCATTCAGCTACGTTACCAGCCATATCGTATAGCCCATTTGAGTTGGCTGCATAGATACCCGTTTTGCTGGTAATCAAGTTACCGTCTTTGGTGTAGTTTCCGTTGTCTGGCTTGAAATTAGCGAAGAAACAACCATTACCCGACATTACGTCTTGGTTCTCCCAGGGGAATTCATTCTGGTCTTTTCCTCGAGCAGCATATTCCCATTCAGCCTCTGTCGGCAAACGATAGCGTTGTACGAATCGGGCAGTAGGGCCAAGACCACGCAACAAATACTCTGTACGCCAAGCACAGAAGGCGTTAGCTTGTTCCCAAGTGACACCAACTACGGGATAGTCGTTGTAGGCAGCATTTGAGAAGTAGTAACGCATATAGCTCTCGTTTTCTGCATTGGGGAAATCATTCACCCAACAGGTGGTATCGGGATAGATATTGATAATGTAAGTGTTCAAGAAATCCCAAGGTCCTGTATGTTCGCGGTTAATGGTCTCACGTATAATCTGTCCCTCATCATTAATGTAGGCCGTATCTTTTGAAATCATAATACGCTCGTTAGGATTGGGGCGAATATCCGTATTCAGTACACGTTCATCGTGATTTAGACGATACTTACGCTTAGCAGCCTCCGTGTAATCGTACACCTCATAACGATAGTTCATCTGGCGCCAATCAAGCATCCGTTCTCCCGTAACAGGATTTATGGTGTAGAGGCTTTCAATAGCACGTTGCTCGTCCTCGTTGGGTTTGCGGGGCAGTGGTTTTTTCCAGTTTAAATGTGGCTTGATGGGGTCTCCGTTCTTGTCTTCCTCTATCTTATAGGTTTCATCGCCGCCATAGGCAGGGTTAGCAAGCCGTTCACGGAGTATGGAGTCACGAACATAATGAACAAATTGACGATACATAGAATTGGTGACCTCACGCTCATCCATCCAGAAACCTTCGACCGAGATGTCTTTTACAGGAGTCTGCTTGCCCCAAAGGGAGTCTTGCTGGTCAATACCCATTCTCAGGTGACCACGTTTGATAAGCGTCATGCCGTAAGGAGTTGGTTCGCTAAATGCCCGACCACTGACGCCCGTCACTTCTCCTCCCGATGACGAAACATGCTTACCGCCGAAACAAGCCGACAGCAGAATAATCATCATGGTACAGAGTGTTATACTAATAATTTTCTTCATATACCTTAATTTATAATATTCTTACACTTTGATGTCTGTTACGTCCTTTCTTTGCAAAATTCAGGTTGGTCTGGTATCCCACAAACAACTCGTGGCTGCCATTGCCGATTTTTAGCACGGTGGTGTACACCTCATAGCTATATCCCAGACTGATGCCGTGAAAATTTCCGCCGATAAGTGCTGTCACCGAGTTGTTCGGACTATAGGCCAAGCCAGCATAAAGCATTTTCTTATCGTGCGTATACTTTACGCGGGCTGTTGCATCCACTCTATAGTTCGTCCCGTCGTACGTTCCTAATACAGTAGGATGTATTGTTATGAACGGATTTTTTAGCTTAATATTGTATCCGCCAGTCAAATAATACGCCCGACTAATGTTTAGGATAGAGCGGTCGCCTAATTCTACCTGTGGTGCTGTAAGGTGTAATGCCGATACTCCAACATACCAATTACGATGTTTATAATAAAGGCCTGCCGCGAGGTCTATAGCAATGTCAGACACATCTGATTTGCTAAAAATAGGGTCATCAGTTTCTTCCAAATCCAGTCCACTACCTTTGAATTTCTCACTGAGCATACCAAATTGTACACCTGTGCTTAAAGTACCGCCTAAAAAATTCAGTTTGAAGTTATATTGCAGAGCTAAACGCTGATGAGTAAACAGACCTAATTGGTCGTTCACTATTTGCACGCCTGCACCATGAAAGTAATTAAACAAGCGAAACGGCATGTCTGCTCCTACATACATAGTTTTAGGGGCATTTTCAAATCCCGTCAATGTCATAGCATAGGCTCCGGTAACGTTAATGACAGACTCTTTGCCAGCAGCAGCAGGATTATACGAAGGCTCCATCGCCCAATAATGGGCGAAATGTGGCTCTTGTTGTGCTTGTATGGTTAGGACGAGCAACAAGAGACTTGCCGTTATCAGTATTTTTTGCCTAAGCACGATATAAATAACGTTCTGACTAGCTTTTTATTGTTTTATAATTCACCTCTTGCTTTATATAATAGGTAATGAAATACCGTTGATTTTCTGATAGACATCCAACGCATAGACGTCAGTCATTCCCGAAATATAGTCAATAACGGCCATCAAACGCGTCTCTAAATCAGTAGCGTCAATGTCATATTGGCTTGATACACGGCCTATAAGTTGTTGTGAATAGTAGCGGTCTGGGTGCATTACCGCCTCTACCATTTGTTCCATCAGTGTTGCCATAATTTTGTAACCAGACAACTCTACGTCTAACACGGGTCGGCTTTTGTAGATGCGTTGGACAGAAAACTTTGCACAACGTCGGTAGGCTTCCTGCGGTATGGGACTGATGCAATCAATCAAACTTTTGTTGAATGTGCCATTCATTATTTCATCCTCATGGTCGACGAAAGCTTTGACACATTCGTTCTCTAATTTGCCGATGACGCACGACCGCATATAAACTATCTGTTCGTTGACATCCGTCAGTTCCTCGTCCTTGATGCGTTGTAAGATGCGTTGTTGTGTTGGCTCATCAAAAAAAGCCAACATCAACTCTGAAGCCTCGTCAAATGACACTATTTTCAGCTTATGGGCATCTTCCAAGTCCATAATCTCGTAACAAATATCATCGGCCGCCTCTACGAGATATACTAATGGGTGGCGGGCATAGCGCAAAGGTTCTCCATCAGCAGACAGGCGCAATAGTCCCATTTCGTCCGCCAAACGTTGATAGGTATGTTGCTCAGTTTGAAAGAAGCCAAACTTCCCTTTCTTATTTGCTACTGATGATGCGTATGGATATTTCACGATGCTAACAATAGTCGAATAAGTCATCACAAAACCACCAGGCCGACGGCCTTTAAACTGATGGGTTAATAAGCGAAAAGCATTAGCATTACCCTCAAAGTGAGTGATGTCGTCCCAGAAAGCAGGCGAGACCTTTTCTCGTAACGCTTGTCCAGCTCCTTCGGTAAAGAAAGTCTGAATCGCTTTTTCGCCAGAATGGCCAAATGGTGGATTGCCCAAGTCATGTGCCAGACAAGCCGTGCTTACTATCTGTCCTATTTGTTCAAATAGCGTGTCCCGTAATTCTGGTCGTTTCTCCTTGATGATATATTGTGCTACATCGTTACCCAGCGACATTCCTACGCTGGCCACCTCTAACGAGTGTGTCAGACGGTTATGTACAAAGATGCTTCCTGGCAAAGGGAATACTTGTGTCTTGTTCTGCAATCGGCGGAAAGGTGCCGAGAATATCAGTCGGTCGTAATCTCGTTTGAACTCTGTGCGGTCATCGTGTCGTTCCGTATGTCGATGCTCTTGGCCAAGACGTTTATTCGATATTAGTTGCTTCCAATCCATCATGGCTGCAAAGGTACGAAAAAAAGGTAATAGATAATGGATAATTCATGATTATTTTATACCTTTGTCCACATGTTACGGAAAATAATATTATTGATAATTTGGCTTTTTACGACAACAACTTTCGCTCAGACTGATTGGTACGGGGCATTGCGTCAATGGCTGACGGCGGAGGATATGGAGGAGGCGTATGGTGAGGAGACGATGGAATTACTGGAGGAAATGGTAGGAGCGCGCATCAATCTTAATCAGACTACTCGCGAGGAATTGGAGCAATTGCCATTTCTATCAGCTCAGCAAGTTGAAGGTTTGGTGGAATATTTAGACCGATATAGACCTATACATTCGCTCAGTGAGTTACAAATGGTGACAGCCCTCGATTATGAGACGCGTCGGTTGTTGGAGTATTTTGTTGAGGTAAGAGAGGAGAAACCGAAAAGTGTATGGCCTAAATTAGATAATGTATTAAAGTATGGGCGGCACACTTTCATGGCTACCGCCAAAATACCATTTTATGAACGGCGCGGCGACCGTAACGGCTATTTGGGCTATCGCTATCGACACGACTTGCGTTATCAGTTTAACTACAATAATCGTATCAAGTTTGGTTTGACGGCTGCACAAGATGCGGGTGAACCGTTCTTTTCGGGACAGAATTCTCAAGGGTACGACCACTATAGTTACTACCTGCAATTGCGTGATATGGGGATTTTGGAAGAACTCAATATCGGAATGTATCGTGTACAAATGGGTTTAGGTTTGGTGATGAATACTGGCTTCCGATTGGGCAAGCTGGCAACATTGCAATCAATGGGTCGCTCAACGCGCACGTTGACGGCACATAGTTCCCGTTCTGATGCTGGCTATTTGCAAGGAGCTGCTACCACATTGAGACTTTCCAAGCATTGGAGTATAACGGCCTTTGCTTCTCTCCGCTATATTGATGCTACCCTAAATGAAGACGGAACGGCGCGAACACTTATTACGAGCGGCTACCACCGTACACCTACAGAAATGTCGAAGAAGCATAACACGCAAGAAAGCGACTTTGGAGGGAGTATTGGCTGGCGAAAGGGAACGCTTTATGTCAATGCTAATACCGTTTATACCCACTTCAACCGTCCGCTTCAACCTCAGACGGCTACGCTTTATCGCCGTTATGCTAATGGGGGGGGGGTAATTTGCTTAATGGCAGTTTGGATTACGGCTATAATAACTATCGCTGGTCTTTGGCTGGTGAGACGGCTTTAAATCGTAATGGGGCTATAGCCACTATCCATACTGTCAGCTTACGAGCAAACGACCAACTTTCGCTTATGATGCTACACCGTTACTATGATAAGCGCTACACCGCTCTACATGGTCATAGTTTTAGCGAGAATAGTAGTGTGCAAAACGAACACGGAGTCTATGCGGGTTTCTCATGGCAGCCCTCTCGTGCTTTTCTCTTTCAAGGCTATGCGGACTATGCCCATTTCTCTTGGGCCCGTTATTTAGTGTCGGCATCCAGCGATGCCTTTGATGCTATGCTGACCGCTCGTTATGATATTAGGCAATGGACTTTGTATGGCCGTTATCGCTATCATCTTCGCCAACGAGATGATAGTCAGAAAATGCGTATTGTCAACAAGCCAGAGCATCGTATGCGGTTGGGTGCCGATTGGCAAGCGATGCCTCATTTGTCATTCCGTACTCAAGCTGACGGTATTATTTGCCAGTTTCAAGGCAAGTGTTCTCGTGGCGTGATGCTTGGCGAGCATGCTTCGTGGCGTTGGCGCTGGTTGAAGACTGATGCCTCTCTCGGCTGGTTTTGCACAGATGATTACGATAGCCGCATTTACCAATATGAGTCCTCTGTACTCTACGATTTTAGCTTTCCGATGTATTATGGCAAGGGAATACGTTATGCGCTGATGTTGCGAGCTGATGTTGGCAAGCGTCTGACCGCATCTGCTAAAATTGGTGTTACCAACTATTTCGACCGTTCTGTTATCAGTAGTGGTTTGCAGCAGATAGACCATTCGTCTATGGCCGATTTGCTCGTACAATTATGTTATAAGTTGTGACCTATAGTTGTTTGTAGAGTTGGGCCACTTGTCTGGCAACGTCGTTACCTTCGAAACGGCGAATGTATTCACGGCTTCGCTCTATGCGCTCTTGTCTGTTACGAGCACCGCGCAAAGACATTTTCAGAGCCTCCGCCATTCCAATAGCATCGTCGGGATTGACGTAGCGACTATAAGGACCGCCAGCCTCCTCCAAACAAGACCCCGTGCAAGCTACTACGGGCAGACCGGCGGCAATGGCCTCGATAATAGGGATGCCAAATCCTTCGTAGCGTGATGGGTAGACGAATACTTCGGCCATAGCGTAGATAGCTGCCAAATCGGTGTCAGATACTCCGCTAAGCAGGTGTAGCCGCTCACTATGTGGCAACTCTCGGACGTACTTCGTCTGTCGCCCTACTGCTACCAAGTGAATATCTTGAGGCAACAAGTCGACAGCCTCGACGGCAACGGCCAGATTCTTGCGTCGCTCAATGGTCCCCACGTTTAGAACGTAGCGCTGGGGTAACTTAAACCGCTCGCGGACAGCTGCCTTGCACTCTGGCTTGACGTCTGCCGAGAAACGGGGAGCGAAACTCTGATAGATGACGCTAATGCGGTCCTCATATTCCTGTCCGCCTAACTCTAATATATCTTGGCGGGTGCGTTCACTGATGGCAATGATATGGTCAGCCTCTTGCAAGGTCTGTCGAAATTTCCACTCATATATCTTGGTGTCTATCCAATGGTAATACTCGGGGTGCCGCATGAAGATGAGGTCATGGATGGTGACGATGCCGCGAATTCCTGCCTTGCGTAATCCTATGGGCAATTCGCCAGATAGGCCGTGATATACCTCCACGCCGTCATGCAACAGGTCGTTGATGATTCCCCGAGAACGCCACCAAGCCTTCCTCAGTGCCGACGGCTTGCCCTTAGGGTAGTAAAAGTCTCCTCCCTCAATGATTTGGGTGCGCAACTCCTCACGCCCCTCGTCTGGAGCATACAGGCGCAATTGTATATCGCTGTCGCCCAGCCGTATCAGGTCGTTCACCAGCGTCCGACCGTAGCTGCCCAGCCCCGTCCCGTTGCGTACTATTCGCTTAGCGTCGATACCTACAATCATTTATATAAACTTGTCACCGTATTTGATTTGAACCTCGTTCACGTATTTGCGCACCATAGCCGACGAGTCGCTCTTTTTGCATATAAGTAGCACATTGCCCTCCTCGGCGACGATGTAACCATCGAGTCCGCTGATAACGCCTAACCGACCTTTGGGCAACTTAATGACGTTGTTATACGACTCCTCTATCATCACCTCCGAGTCGATAATGACGTTATTCCCGTCGCCTGTGCTCATACACTCGTAAATAGCGTGCCAAGTGCCCAAGTCTGCCCATCCGAAATCACACGTCATCACGTATACGTTTTGGCCCCGCTCCAGCACACCCTGGTCAATGCTCAGTTTGGGGTATGAGGGATAATTTTCGTTTACGAAGGCCATCTCCTGCTCAATGGTAAAGTCAAAGCTATCTGTGCCAAACAGATGCTGCATCTCTGGAAATAAATGCATGAAACACTCATGCAGATAGCGGGCGTTGGCAAATATCAGCCCTGTGTTCCACAGGAACTCGCCACTCTCTATAAACATGCGGGCAAAGTCTCGCTCTGGCTTCTCTGTAAATGACTGCACATGAAAGATGTTGCCAATGTCAGATGCGTCGCCCTTCTGGATATACCCATAGCCTGGCTCTGGACGCGTAGGCTTCACACCCATCGTCAGCAAGATGTTGTGTTGGCTGACAAAGCCGAATGCCTCCCTCATGTTGGCAAGAAACGCCTCCTCGTTCTGTACAAACTGGTCCGAGGGCGTCACCACCACAATGCCGTCCCTGTTGCGCCGGCAGATACGCATATCCGCCCACGCCACGCTGGGAGCCGTTCCCCGGACAATAGGCTCAACCATTAGGTTCTCCTCATGCAAGTCAGGCAATTGCTGACGTACTATTGGCGCATACTCCTTGTTTGTGCAAATGAGAATGTTCTCCCGAGGTATTATCTTCAAGAAACGGTCGTAAGTCTGTTGAAGCTGGGTGCGACCCACACCGAAGAAGTCGACAAACTGCTTAGGCAGTTCCTCACGGCTGCAAGGCCATAGGCGTCGCCCTTTTCCTCCAGCCAATATAATGCAATAATAATTGTTCTCCATAAGTAGTCAGATTTAAAAAATTCGACCACTAAGGTACGAAAAAAAGGCCAAAAAAACAAGAAAAACGAGCATATTTAAAAAAAATTCAGATTTCGGCATTGATTATTCATAAATATTTCGTATCTTTGCACCCGCTTTAGCCCAGATGGCGGAATTGGTAGACGCGCTGGTCTCAAACACCAGTGGGGCAACCCATCCCGGTTCGAGCCCG